>JBIIDI010000012.1:0-22089 GCA_044238425.1 Ilumatobacteraceae bacterium | reverse complement strand
CGCCGGTGCGGGGGCTTCCTCGATGAGTTTTTGGTGGCGACGTTGCGCCGAGCAGTCGCGCAGCGACACCCACACGACGTTGCCGTGCGTGTCGCCGACGAGCTGCACCTCGATGTGCCGCGGCCACGTGAGGTATTTCTCGACGTAGATCTCGTCGCGTCCGAAGAATGCCTTCGACTCGCGTTGCGCCGACTCCATGGCCTCGACGACCGACGCAGCATCTTTCACGACCTTCATTCCGCGACCGCCGCCGCCGAACGCCGCCTTGATCGCGACGGGCCAGCCGAACTCCTTGCCGAAGGCGACGATTTCGTCGGCACTCGTGACGAACTCGGTCGTGCCCGGAACGATGGGAGCGCCGCCGCGCAACGCGGCCTTGCGCGACGACACCTTGTCGCCCATCTCGACGATGGCGGCCGGCGGCGGTCCGATGAAGGCGACGCCCATGTCGGTGATGGTGCGCGCAAAGTCGGCGTTCTCGCTGAAGAAGCCGTAACCCGGGTGCACGGCGTCGGCGCCGCTCTTGCGGATCGCATCGACGATGGCGTCGGTGTTCAGGTAGCTCTCCGCCGCGGTCTGGCCACCCAGTGCGTACGCCTCGTCGGCGAGGCGCACGTGGAGCGAATTGCGATCCAATTCCGAGTACACGGCGACTGTGGCGATGCCCATTTCGCGGGCGGTGCGAATGACGCGGACGGCGATCTCGCCACGGTTGGCGATGAGGATCTTGCGGATCATGTGGTCCTGTTCTCTCGTCGGCGCGGGATGCTCGGAGCAGCCCGGACGCTGTGCTTAGGGTGAAGTTGTGTCGCAGGGGAATCATAGTTCGCAGTGGATTTCGGGGTCCGAGTCGGGGCTCGGTGCCTGGACGATCGAGCACGTCGCCGAAACGGGCAGCACCAACGACGACCTCATGGAGCGCGCTCGCAGCGGCGCCCCGGATCGTCTGGTCCTCGTCGCCGACCACCAGACCGCGGGTCGCGGTCGGCTCGATCGCCGCTGGGAGTCGCCGCGCGGTGCGAACGTGCTCATGTCGGTGCTCTTCCGCAGGGAGCGCACCGGCGACCTCGCGCGCATGACGCGGGTCGTCGCGATCGCCGCCGCGCGCGCCGCTCGTGCAATGTCCGGTGTCGACGTGCGATTGAAGTGGCCGAACGATCTCGTCGTCGGTGGCGCGAAGGTTGCGGGAGTCCTGGCGCAGGCGTCACCTGCCGACGGATGCGTCATCGTCGGAATGGGGATGAACGTCGGTTGGGCTCCGCCCGAAGGTGCGGCACTCAACGCTCTCGCCGGCGAGTCGATCGATCGTGCACGACTCGTCGCGGAGATCTGCCGTCACGTCGACGTCGTCGCCCGGTTGTCGCCGCACGAACTCGCCGACGAGCATCGTCGTGCTCTCGACACGATCGGCGCACTCGTGCGCGTCACCTTCGCGGACACGAGCGAGTGCGTCGGCACGGCCTGCGACGTCGACGAACACGGTCATCTCATCGTTGACGACGGAACGTCGATGCGGGTGATCGACGTCGGTGACGTCGTGCATCTGCGCCGCATCACGTGAAGTGGCGCTCGTTCGCGATGCCCGGCGGGTATCTCCGTACCGCGCCGCGGTGAGTTGTACCGTCGATCGGCGATGAGTGAAGTGACGTCGTACGCCGAGGTGGTGGCGCGCCGGCGGCAGCGGCGCAACGTCCGCCGACTCGTCGCCGCGGGACTCGCACTCGTCGTCTGCGTCACCGGCGCGCTCGGCGTGCGCCGATCGCTCGCCGCCCGGCTCGATGCCGTGCGTCGTGACGACTCGCTCGCTGCGGTCCTCTCGCCGGTCGACGATCGCTTCGTGAACATTCTCCTCGTCGGTTCGGACTCGCGCGAAGGTGCCGACCCGAACGATCCCGACTTCGGCAACGTCGGTGGCACCGGTGACGTGCAGGGTCGGCGCAGCGACACCCTCATCGTCATGAACGTCGAGCGATCGTCGGGAATCATCTCGCTGTTGTCGATTCCCCGCGACTTGTGGGTGGAGATCGGCGACTCGGGTGGATCCGACAGGATCAACACGGCGTACCGCGACGGCTCCGTGGTCGTCGTGCGCACGGTGCAGCGCGCGCTCGGCATCCCCGTGCACCACTACCTCGAGATCAACTTCCAGGGTTTCAAGTCGCTCGTCGACGCCGTCGGCGGTGTGACGGTGTGCGTCGAATACCCGACCCGCGATCGCAACACCGGGTTGTTCATTCCCGTCGGCTGCAAGAATCTCGACGGCGTCGGAGCGCTGGCGTGGGCGCGCAGTCGTTACTTCGAGGAGAAGATCGACGGTTCGTGGCGCATGGACGGCAGCTCCGACATCGGTCGCGGCAAGCGCCAACGGCACTTCGTCGCCCTCCTCATGAAGACGGCGATCGAGCGCACGCTGTCGAATCCGTTCCGTGCGGGAACCGTGCTCTCCGGCGCCACCGACGCGCTGCTCGTCGATCCGACGCTCGACGTCGTCGAGTTTGCTTCGCTCATGCGTCCCGCAGCAACGGGCAAACTGCGCCGGTTCGCGCTCGGGACGTACGGCGACACCGTGGGTGACGCATCGGTGCTGCGGCTCGATGCATCGTCGGGTGAGGTACTCGGGTTCTTCGCCGGCACCGGTCCCGCACCGGTGCCCTCAGAGTGATCACCCGTAGTCATCGCGGTGGGTAATCACGCTGAGTGATCACGTCGCGGCGACGTCGTTGACCGGTCGCGGACGAGTGCGCGTCAACGTGACTGGGAGTCGCTGTGGATGCGCGTGAGAGTGGTGCGCAATTCGTCGAATTCGACCGCACCGCACAGGAAGTTGCCCTGCACGACGTCGCATCCGAGCGCACGCAGCCGGCGAAGCTGATCGGCCGACGACACCCATTCGGCGACGACCGTCATGCCGATCGAGTGGGCGAGCTGGACGAGCGACCGCACGAGCGGGTCGTCGTCGCCGTCGCGTCCGATGTTGCGCACGAACGTGCCGTCGAGTTTCAGTTGCTGCGCCGGTGATTCGCGCAGGTGGGCGAGTGACGAGTAGCCGGTACCGAAGTCGTCGATCGCCAGGCGCACATCGTGACGACGCAGCGCGTTGAGCGTGCGCACGACACCGGGCACCCCGTCGAGCAACGTCGTCTCGTCGATCTCGAGGACGAGGCGGTGCGGCTCGATACCCGCCGCGTGCAGGGCGGCCATCGTGCGCTCGACGAAACCGGCGTCACCGAGTTGGCGGGCGGCAACGTTGACGTGCAGCGCGCAACCGCGCTCGACGACGCCGAGTGCGTCGAGCGACGCAAGTCCGTCGAGCGACGTGCGCAGCACCCAGTCACCGATGGGCCCGATCGAACCGGATTCGACGGCGACGGAGAGGAAGCTCGCCGGGGTGAGCACGCCGCGACTCGGGTGGCGCCACCGTACGTACGACTCGATTCCGACGACGCGCTCGGAGTGCGCGGAATACAGCGGTTGGTAAACGACGAACAGCTCATCCGCGGCGAGAGCGCGCTCGAGCTGCGCGGCGAGCTGCACGCGCTCCCGCGCGTTCGTGCGCATCTCCTCGGTGTACAACTCGCAGCGTCCCTTGCCGCGTTGCTTGGCGCGGTACATGGCGGTGTCGGCGTTGGAGAGCAGCGCCGCGGCGGCGTCGCTCGGTGACGATTCGGCGACGAGCGACGGGGTCGACAGAGCGACGCCGACGCTCGCTCCCGTGATGATGTCGACACCCTGCAAAACGACCTCGCCGGTGATTCCGAGCCGCACGCGCTCGGCGACTTCCATCGCCACTTCGGCGTCCCCGAGTCCCTCCGCGACGACGACGAACTCGTCGCCGCTGATGCGCGCGACGACGTCCGACGGTCGCGTCGCGGTGACGAGTCGACGCGCGATGTGCACGATGAGTTGGTCGCCGACGTGGTGACCGATCGTGTCGTTCACTTCCTTCAGTCGGTCGACGTCGATGAACAACACGGTGACGCCGCGCTTCGACGTGCGGTCACGCTCGAGCGCCTCGGCGAGTCGCCGCAGCACGAGCACCCGGTTCGGCAGACCGGTGAGCGCATCGTGCGTCGCCTGACGCTGCAGTTCCTGTTGCAGTTGCTTGCTCTCGGTGACGTCCCGGGCGACGACCGCATGGTGCTGCACGGTTCCCGTCGCGTCGCGAACGACCTGCAACGTGACCGCGAGCGTGCGCAGGAAACCGTCGGGCGTGCGGTACCCGATCTCGCCCTCCCAGCGTCGCTGGCGCGCATCGTCGAGCACTTCGCGGGGTACCTGGTGGCGCACCGCGTCGATGAAGTCGGCAGCCGCGGTGTGTCCGGCCGCCGACTCGTCGACGATGCCGAGCACGTCGCGCGCCGCCTCGTTGGCGTACGTGAGACGGAACTGCGCGTCGAAGACGACGACGGCATCGGCGGTCGTGTCGAGCAGCCCGATGAGTTGATCCGACACCGTGCGTTGACGTACTGCGTCGGTGACGTCATGCGCAGTGCCGACGTAGCGGCGCACGACACCGTCGGCATCGGCGACGGGTTGGGCGTCGAAGGCGATCCACGTTTCGTCCTGCGTCGGATCTCCGCCGAGCGGCACGATGCGCACCTCGACGTGACACGTTGCTTCGCGGCGCTGGGCGTCGACCCACAGCGCCTCCGCTCGCGCGCGTTCCGCCGGTCGCGCCTGTACCCACGGGGCAACGCCGACCGTGAACGGGGCGCCACCGAGAGCGAGTCTGCGGAACGCGGCGTTCGCCGCCGTCAACCGACCGTCGCGGTCGGTTTCGAAACACGCAATGGGCAGGGAGTCGGCGAAACGGTCGATGTGATCAAGTGTGACAGGCACACGGTGGCCGCCCGTGTGACCACCGTCGGTGGCGAGCGACCACGCGACCACGGGTCGTTGCGGGGTCACCCACCGGTGACGGTGAAGACGCTCTCGGCGATGTCGTACGTGCGTTCCTCGATGGCGCCGAGCACGACGTCGGCGTCGTTGCTCGCCGCGACGTCGGCGGGAATCGTCGCATCGAGTGCGTACACGCTGAGGAGGTACTCACGGCGTTCGCCGGGCGGCGGACACGGCGCGGAGTACGTCCGTACGCCGGCAGCGTCGGTCACCGGAGTGCCGTCGGCGTCGGTGACGGCGACGGCCACGGCGTCAGCCGGAACGATGCCGTCGGCGAGCACGCGCGAGTCCGGTGCGAGATTCGCGAGCAGCCACAGCGGGCGCTCGGGCGACGTCAACTCGACGAGGTGCACGGCGAGAGCCGCGGCGCCGGCGGGGATACCGAGGAACTCGAGTGGAGGCGGCGTTCCCTCCCCGGCGCACGTGTGCGCAGCGGCGATGTCCTCGCTCTCGCGCCACGGTCCGGCGACGGCGAACTCGAGCGTCTCGGTCGGCGGATCGATCGGTGCGGTCGTCGTCACCGCAATCGATGCGTTCTGGTCGGGTGATGCCGGTCGCAAATCGCGACCGTCGCGCGAGCATCCGGTGAGCACGAACGTCGCGAGTGCGACCGTGACGAGTACGGGGCTCGCGAACGCCGCACGACCGCTGCGTCGTACGCGGGGTCGAAGTCCGACGAACGTCGCCCCAGTGTGGAACCCAGTGCGGAACTCGTTGCTGCACATGAGCGTCGAGGGTACGACAAGTAGCCTCACCAGCCGATGGACGCCCCGTTGTGCCTGCTCACCGTGCATGCGCATCCCGACGACGAAGCATCGAAGGGTGCTCCGACGCTGGCGAAGTACGCCGCCGAGGGAGTGCGTACCGTGCTCGTGTGCTGCACGGGTGGCGAGGAAGGTGACGTGAACAATCCGGCGCTGCTCGAGCCCGGTGCGCCCTTCCATGGTCTTGATGCCGATGCGACGAAGCGGCTGCTCGCCGAGATGCGTCCGCGCGAACTTGCCGAGTCGGCGCGGATCATCGGCTTCGGCGCGGTGGAAATGCTCGGCTACCGGGACTCGGGCATGGCCGGATCGCCGACGAACGACCATCCCGAGTGCTTTCACCGCGCCGACCTCGACGAAGCGGCCGGTCGTCTCGTCGAGATCATTCGCCGCGAGCGACCGCAGGTGATGATCACGTACGGCGACGATCAACGCGGGTATCCGCATCCCGACCACCTGAAGGTGCACGACGTCAGCGTCGTGGCATTCGACCGGGCGGGTGACGCCGCCTGGTATCCCGACGCCGGTGCGCCGTGGCAGCCGCTGAAGCTCTATTACTCCGTGTGGTCGCGGGCGCGACTCCTTGCCGTGCACGAGGCGCTCATGCGTCTGCGGGGTTCGTCGCCGTACGACGAAGGTTGGTTCGAGCGTCCCGATCTCGACCATCGCGTCACGACGAAGTTGCACATCGCCGACTGGTTGTGGGCCCGTTCGGGGGCGTTGCGTGCTCACGCGACGCAAGTCGACGTCTCCGCACCGTTCTGGTTCGGATTGAGCGACGAGGAACTCGCCGATGCGTATCCGTGGGAGGACTGGGTGCTCGCGCGCTGTCTCGTCGAGCTGCCGCAACGTGCGCACGGCGAACTCGAGGATGATCTGTTCGCAGGGCTCCGGGCAGCCGTGACTCAGCCGTCGATGCGGGGTGCGTGATGGCCGCCGTGCCGCGCGAAACCGTTCGCTACGTCGTCGCCGTGTCGAAGAAGGAGGAGTTGTCGGAGGGGCCGGCGGACGCGACGGTGACGATCACGGTGTCGCTCGACGATGCGCTCACCCTCGATCCGACGACGGCGTTCATGCTCGGGAGACTAAAGACGCAGGGCAGCACGGGGGCGTTGTTCCGTGCGCTGCGCAGCGGTGACGTTGCTACGACGTTGCGCCGGATCGCGCAAGGTCACGCAGCTGCCGGTAACCGATGAGCACGGCGCCGCTGCGCTCGAGTCGTGCGCGCACGTCGTCGTCGCGTGTCGCGAGCCGGTGGTCGTCGATCCATCCTTCGCACTGAGGGCCGATGGCGCGGATCTCGGGTGTGTCGATGCACGGCTGCAGGTGGATCTCGGTGACACCCGGTTCGAGGCGATCGATCGACCGCAACACCCGCTCGCGGCTGCCGGTCGACCAGTCGTGGTCGAAGTGGTCGGGGAAGACCACGCCCTCTTCGCGCGCGAGCTGACGGAACTCGAAGCCGACTTCGCGCTCGCTGACCGACGACGGCAGTCGGATCGGCAGGCGGTACGTCACCGCGAGCTCGAGGTAAACGTCGAAGAATTCCGGTCGCAGCGTGATCGCCGTGAGGTGCGGTGCGAGATGCGTGACGTCGACGCCCCACTCGATCGCGCGATCGATCTGTGCACGACACTCGCGCAGCACTTCCTGCGGGTCGGCGTGCTCCCACAGATCATCGAGCGATGCGGGGAACCCGCCGGTGCCCGACTGCAGCGACGGGGCGTAGGTGAGTGGTCCCCAGCGGTAGTCGGGGTGTTCGGAATTCAGGGTGAGATGCACGCCGATGTCGTCGTCGGGACGGAGATGGTGAACGGCGTGGCGCGCCCAGGGGGCGGGCACCATGAGTGACGCGCACGTCGCGATGCCGTCGTGCATCGCCTCGAGCACGCCGACGTTGCCGGCGTGGAACGCACCGAGGTCGTCGCAACTGATGATGACGACTCGCGTATCGGTCGCGTAGCCGAGCCGTTCTGCAAGCGACGTCACGATGGTGACGCTAGCGATGTCCGTCGACGCACAGTGCCCACCAGCCCCGTCGGTATCGGTGTGCGTCGAACGCCGCACCGACGAAGTCGTCGTGATGTGCGCCGTTCGGAGGAATCGTGAGCGGTCGGGCCGCTCCGCGCACGACGAGCTCGCGGTTGACGAACGTGCCGTCGAGTCGCCACACGTAGAGAAGGAGTCGTCCGAAGTGGTCCCGGGCGACGATGTCGCGGCGCACGTACACGCGGGTGCCCGACGGGAGCAACGAGCGCAGCAGTTCGTACGACTGCGGACCGTGGCACTCGACGGGTCGCCGCGGATGCTTCGTCTCGGGAGCATCGATGCCGAGGAGACGAACCGTTTCGTGCGTTCCCGAGACGTCGATGACGATCGTGTCGCCGTCGATGACGTCGATGACGGGACGCGCCGTATCCGTTGCGGCTCCCGCCGTGTCGTCGGGGATCGTGTGCGCATCACCGGGGTGAGTGGGCGCCACGCACCCCGCGGCAATCGTGCCGACCATGAACAGGGGTATGCCAACGCGCAGCGCTCCGCCGATGCGCAGGGCTGTGTTGACGAGCAGGGCTGTGTCGATGCGCAGGGCTCTGCCGACATGCTCACCGGGGCGCCACGCGTTCACGACCCGTGTGTGTGCGAAGTACGGTGATCGGCGATGATTGCGCAGCATCACGGCTTCGGTCGCATCGGCATCTGGACATTCGCACTCGACCTGCAGCCGATGGCGCGTGCACAGGAAGCGGCCCGCGAACTCGAGGAGCTGGGGTACGGCTGCATCTGGCTGCCGGAGGCCGTCGGTCGTGAGCCGTTCGTATCGTCGGCGCTGCTGCTGTCGGCGACGCGCACGATCCGTGTCGCGACGGGGATCGCATCGATGTACGCGCGCAGCGCGATCACGATGTCGGCATCGTGGCGCACGCTCACCGAGGCATTCGGTGAGCGCTTCCTCCTCGGCATCGGTGCGAGTCACGAACACATGGCGACGAAGCTGCACAAGGGGAGCTACGACAAGCCGTACTCGGCGATGGTTGCGTACCTCGACCAGTTGGACAAGCCGTTGTTCATGGCCGCCGCACCGCAGGTCGAGCCGCGTCGGGTGCTCGCTGCGCTCGGGCCGAAAATGCTCCAACTCGCGGCGTCCCGTGCGTTCGGCGCGCATCCGTACTTCGTCACCCCGGCGCACACGAAGATCGCGCGCGACGTGCTCGGCCCCGAGCCTTTCCTCGCCCCGGAACAGGCGGTCGTTCTCGACACCGATCCCGCGCGTGCGCGCGCCATCGCCCGCATGCACATGGCGACGTACATCCGTCTGCCGAATTACGCGAACAACCTGCGACGCTTGGGATGGAGCGATGCCGACCTCGTCGGCGAATCAGGATCCCCGAGCGATGCGATGGTCGATGCGATCGTCGCTTGGGGAACCGTCGACGACGTCGTCGCGCGGCTGCGTGAGCATCTTGATGCCGGGGCGTCGCACGTGAGCGTCCAGGTGCTCACCGAATCGGCCGCCGAGCTGCCGATGGCGCAGTGGCGCGCAATCGCTGCAGCGACGGCCGATTTACGTTCCGGATCGTGAAAATCTTCACCCGGATCGGTGCAGGGTTGCCGCACACCGCGCAACTATCCTGCGTAGCGAGGGCCAGGAAGGACCGGACACCGACATGACGACCGACACGACGACCACCTCACGCACCGATCTCGCCGTGATCGCCGAGGCGATCGTCGTCATCGACAAGGCACTCGGTGAAATGGGGCATCGTCAGTTGGTGTCGTCTTCCGAAATCGCCGACGTCCTCCTCGACGTCCGCCAGTTGCTCACCGAGTCGACCGCCTCGTCCGCGCAGTAAGCGCGTCGCTCACGTCGCGGCGTCCGCCGTGGCACGTGCCGATGTGAGGTGTTCGCTCACGCTCCGACGCTGCGGGTGAAGTTCACCGCAATCGCCCCGAGGATCGAGCCGACTACGGCCCCGGCGACGACGTCGCTCACGTGATGGATGCGGACCGCGACGCGGCTCGTGGCGATGACGACGGCAAGGGCGAAGGTGGCGGCGATGTACGGCGCCGTGAGCCAGCCGGAAAGAATGACGGCGGCGAAGAACGCCGATGAGGAATGACCGCTGGGGAAACTCGACGTCAGTGGACGACGCACGGTGAAGCGGTCGTCCCCGGCCACCGTTGGTCGCGAGCGGCGGAAGATGCGCTTCACGCCCTGGTTGAGGACGAGGCTCTCGGCCCCCATGAGCAGCGCGAGAGTGAGCGCCTGCGACCAGTCGAGCACACCGCTCACCGCACCGACGACACCGAGCACGTGCCAGATCGAGCCGAAGTCACCGACCGCACTCGCGGTGTTGAACACGTACACCGCGGGTCGGAAGTTGCGCAGCGGTTCGATGAGTTCGTCGCACGCGTTGTCGATCGACTCGACGCGGCGCATGAACCTACCCACGAGTCACCGCCTCGCGACGTCGCAACACGACGGGCGCCTCGTGGACTGCACGTGCGGGGTCGCCTCCCCATGCGGGGCACCACGGCTTGTAGTCGCACCAGTCGCACAGCGGCGACGTCTGCGTGGCGAACTCGCCCGAGGCGCAACTCGCGGCGATCCGGCCGTGCGTTTCGACGGCCTCGTCGCGCACCCGGCGGCGTGACTCGATCGTCGACGACCAGCGCAACACCCGTTGCGCAGCCGGGACGTGCTGCACCGATCCACCGAGAAAAAACAGTCGAACCTCGTCGGGTGCCACACCGAGCGATTGCTCGCACATCAACGCGTACAACTGCAACTGTCGTGCATAGTCGGTACTGAATCGCTCGGGTTTCGGTTTGCCCGTTTTGTAGTCGGTAACGATGAGACGGCCCGTGTCGTCGCGCTCGATGCGATCGACGATTCCGTGCACGGACAGGTCGCCGAGGTCGGCCTCGACGTGACGCTCGAGTCCCTCGATGCGCGCCGCGCGCGGATTTTCGATGCGGTAGTAGGCGCGGACGTGGTCGCGGGAGTCCTCCCAGAAAGCCTCGAGTTCCTCGTTGGTGAGTGCCAAAGAGACGAAATCGTCGCGTTCGACGAACTCGGTCTGCGCGCGTGCGAAGGAGGCCTTTGCGGCGTCGGGCGTGCGCGCGTCGGGCTCGTGGCCGAGCAGGTACTCGAGAACCAGATGCACGAAATTGCCGCGCAACATGTGCACCTGCGGCACCTGGGGCACCTCGTCGACGTACTGGAACCGATACTGCATCGGACACTTGATGAACGTGTTGATGCGCGACGGCGAGAGGCGGGAGGGAACGGGATGCACCGTCAGGAGATCGTAGGCGCGAGGTGTTCGATCTCCCGGCGCACGAGGTCGGCGAACCGTTCCGGACGCTCGAGCGGGGCGAAGTGACCCGAGTCCTCCCATCGTTCGAAGCGGGCACCGTCGATGCGCGCCGCGATGTCGGCCGACACGGCACTCGGCTGTTGCGGATGACTCGCGCCGGCAACGACGAGCGTCGGCGTGACGAGGCGATCGAGACGGGTCCACGTGTCGTGGGCGACTCCCATTTCGTAGGTACGCGCCTCGTATTCGGGACGGCACCTCAGCACGACGTCTCCGTCGTGTTCTGCAAATCCGTGACGCACGTACTCCGCGAGCACGCGCGGATCGAGTGAATTGAGCGGCGGCTTGGCGGAGAAGTTCTCGAGCGCCGCCTCGAAGGAGGGGAAGCGATCGCGGCGGCGACGCGCACCGGCGGCGAGCGGGGAATCGACAGCGCCCGCACGGGGCGGGAAAACGATCGGTTCGACGACGATGAGCAGATCGAACAGTCCCGGTTCGGACAGTGCCGCCATGATGAGCGCAGTTGCGCCCATCGAGTGGCCGACGCCGACGACGGGTCGCGGTGGCGGAGTTGCCTGAGCGCGGGCCCATCCGGTGACGACGCGTGCATCCTCCCCGTACATGTCCCACCGGGGTGAGTCGGGTCCCGGAGACGAGCTGCCGTGTCCGCGTGCGTCGTATGCGACGACGTACTGATCGGCGAGCAGTTGTGCCAGCGGAAAAAAGACCTGTGCGTGCAGTCCGGTGGCATGCGCGAAGACGACGAGTGCGCCGGAGTCTCTCGCCTGCGTATACGCAGCAAGGTATGAATCGGGCGCGCCCACAGGCACACGATTGGACACCCAGGACACCACACCGTCACGTTAGGTGATCGAGCGGTTAATTAATCGTTCCGTGTGATCAACGACGAGATTGCTGTATATGGCGGCGACAACTACCGTGGCGCACATGGCACGCAGCACTCGGCGCACGAAAAAGGCACGGACACAGAAGAAGACGAAGAAGAAAGCGCGAGCGAAGAAGCGGGTGGCCAAGACTGCACGGAAAAAGGCGACGAAGCAGAAGTCGGTGAAGACGGCCGCAAAGAAGAAAACAACGAAGAAGAGAACAGCGAAGAAGTCGGCGAAGAAGACGTCGACAAAGAAGGTCGCAAAGAAGTCAGCGACAAAGAAGGCCACAAAGAAGACGTCGGCAAAGAAGACAGCCGCAAAGAAGACAGCCGCAAAGAAGACATCGCTGAAGACACCGCCACCAAAGACGTCACCAAAGACTGCGGCGAAAATCACGAGCATCGCCGGCATCGTGCGCAACCACGCCGTTGAGTTGTCGGGAAAGGTTGCACTCGTGCAGGGTGAGCGGGTTCTCACGTGGCGCGAGTTGTATGCACGCGCCTCGCAAATGGCCCAGGCGTTGCGCGCGTCGGGAATCGGTGCCGAGGACCGTGTCGCGTTCCTCGACAAGAATTCGATCGAGCACTTCGAGGTGTTCTACGGATCCGGACTCCTCAACGCGGTGAGCTGCGACATCAACTGGCGCCTTGCACCACCGGAAGTGGCGTACATCGTCAACGACGCGCGGGCAAAGGTGCTCATCGTCGGCCAGGATTTCGTGCCGGTGCTCGATGCGATCGCTGCCGACCTTCCGCACACGAAGAAAACCGTCGTCATCGGCGGACACCCGACGAATCCGAAGTACGAGTCGTACGAGTCGTTCATCGGCGCTCACAAAGCGGTCGATCCCGGCGTGCAGTCGGGTCCGAACGACGTCGCGTTCCAGCTCTATTCCAGCGGAACGACGGGACGTCCGAAGGGCGTCATGATCACCAACCAGAACTTCCTCGGACTGTTGCCGACGGCGATCGATTTGTGGAAGTTCGACAGCAACGCGAACAACCTCATCGCGATGCCGCTGTTCCACATCGGTGGTGCCGGATGGGCGACGGCCGGACAGTACGTCGGTTGCAAGTCGATCATTCAGCGCGAAATCGATCCGGCGGGCATCGTCGCACTCATCGGTGCGCAACGCGTGACGCATGCCTTTTTCGTGCCCGTGCTGCTGCAGTTCATGCTTTTCGTTCCGGACATCGACAAGGCCGACTTCTCGAGTTTGCGGCTCATCGCTTACGGGGCGTCACCGATCTCCGAGCAGGTGCTCGAGGCGTCGCTGCGCACCTTCAAGTGCGAGTTCTGCCAGGTGTACGGCCTCACCGAGACGACCGGTGTCGTCACGATGCTCATGCACGAAGACCACGACCTCACCGGGCCGAAGAAGCATCTTCTCCGCTCGTGCGGCAAGCCGGCGAAGGGCGTCGAGTTGCGGATCATCGACAACGACACGGGTCGAGCCGTCGGTGTCGGCGAAGTCGGCGAGATTCAGGTGCGTTCGCAGCAGGTAATGAAGGGCTACTGGAACATGCCCGAGGAGACGGCGAAGTCGATCGTCAACGGCTGGTTCCGCACCGGCGATGCCGGATACCGCGACGCCGACGGGTACGTGTACATCTTCGACCGCGTGAAGGACATGATCGTGTCCGGTGGTGAGAACGTGTACCCGGCCGAGGTGGAGAACGCTCTGATGAAGCACCCGGCAATCGCCGACGTCGCCGTCATCGGCATTCCCGACGAAAAGTGGGGAGAAGTGCCGATGGCCATCGTCGTGCGCAAGCCCGACGTCGCCGTCACGGAGCAGGAAATCATCGACTTCTCGCGCGAGCACCTCGCCGGCTTCAAGACCCCGAAGCGCGTCACGTGGGCCGATGCGTTGCCGCGCAACCCGAGCGGCAAGATTCTGAAGAAGGATCTCCGGGCGCCGTACTGGGAAGGTCGTACGCGTCAGGTCAACTGAGCGCGCAGACGCCGCGTGCTGAGCACGTAGATCGACGCGGCAACGGCCGCGGCGAGGGCGAAGATGCCGATCGTCGATCGCGCGCCGACGCGTTCTGACACGAGTCCGGCCACGACGCTCGACGTGGCGAGGGCGAGTGTGATGAGTGCAAAGTCACCGGCGAGAACCCGACCGCGCAACTCGTCGGGGGTTCGCACCTGCAATCCGTACGTCGACAACGTCCATTGCGCCCCGCCGCCCAGGTGTGCGACAGCGACCGCGGCGCACGCAACGAGCAGTGACGGAGCGGCGTAGGCAACGCCGTAGCCGAACGAGAATCCCAGACCGGCGAGTCCGCACACGAGGAGGATGCGCTGCACGTTGCCACGCGCGACGCGTGCACCGATGATCGGCCCGAGTCCGGAGCCGACGCCCCGCGCGGCGAGCATGAGTCCGCGGCCGCGGTCACCGGATTGGAACGCATCGGCGGCGAACACCGCGAGCTGACTGACGACTCCGGCGCCGACGGCGAACGTCACTTTCGAGGCCATCAGCGCGAGGATCGTCGAGTCGTTGCGCGCGACGGTCATCGCCTCGCGCATGTCGGCGAGCGGACGCACCGGTGGGCGGGTGGTTCCCGTTCGCGCGGCCTGCATCGGGCGCCGGATCGAAGCGACGAGCACGGCGGCGACGACGAACGTGATCGCGTCGGCGACGAACGATGCGTTCCTGCCGAACGTGTCGGAAAAGACGCCACCGATGCCCGCACCGACGGCGAGCATGACGCCCCAGCTCGAGCCGAACATCGCATTGGCGACGCGCAACTCGTCGGGCGATGTGACGACGTTCGGTACCGCTGCCTCGACGGCAGGCTTCACGAACGCGGCAAGTGCGGCGATCACCGACTGGGCGGCGAACGCGAGCCACACACGCGACTCGTTGACGAGCAGGAAGCTCAGCGCACTCGCCGCCTGGATGACGGAAACGACGATGATGACGGTGCGTCTGTCGAAGCGGTCGACGACGGGTCCGGCGATGGGTGAGGCAAAAAACGATGGCAACGAGAATGCGACGAGGAGCAACGACACGAGGAACCGCGAGTCCGTGACGTCCTGGATGAGTCCGGCGAGGGCGACGAAGGTGAACCAGTCACCGAGGTAGGAGAGGTTCTGTGCGGCGAACAGCAACCTGATGTCACGGTTGTCGCGCAACAGTCTCCACATGGCCGACCCAGCGTACGGCTCAGGAATTCGTCGACGCCGCGCGCCAAGCACCCGGGCGGGTGAGAAAGCCGCGGTGCCAGCGTCGCGGTGTGAACGCCGCTGCGCGCGGTTCGTCCTCGAACATCCAGCGCACGAAGTTGCGTCGTGTCCAGTCGTTCGTGTCGACGATCCGGAGTGCGGCACGCGCCGTTCGTTCACTGCGCAACAGTGCTCCGAGAACACGCGACATGCGATCGTCGGCGAAGAACTCGCGACGCATGGCAGTCCGGTACGCGCGTGCGGGGTCTGCGGCGGCGAGCGATTCACCGGCGAGAATTCCCGAGGTGAGAGCCTGTCCGATTCCCTCGCCGGTGAGCACGTCGGTGGCACGTGCCGCATCACCGACGAACATCACCCGCTCGTGGGTGAGCACGGTGCGCGAGACGCGGGCGGGAATCGGCCACGCAAGGAAGCGATCCTCGAGCTCGATGTCGTTGCCGAGTGCTGCGCGCACGTGCGGTCGCAGCAGGATGTCGTCCCACAGCGCGCGCATCTCGCCCGGTCGACGTGCCGAGCCGCGCAGGATTCCGTAGCCGAGGTTGACACGGCCGTCGGCAAGCGGGAACGACCACGCGTAGCCGGGAAGGAGATCGGGTTCGAACCACACGTACAGCCGTGATGCCGCCGGGCCGGTCACCCGTCGTGCGTACTGACGAATCGCGTGCCACTCGCCGCGGTAGTCACCGTCACCTGCACCGACGGACTTGCGCACGGGGGACCACATGCCGTCGCCAGCAATGACGTGGCGGCAGCGCAACGTTTCGCGACGGCCGGCATCGGTCGATGTTTCGTCGGCGACCTCGGAAGTCACGACACTCACGCTGACCGTGCTCATGTTGACGGTGCCCGTGCTCGTCGACAGCGACTCGAACGTCACACCTTCGCGCACCTCGATTCCCTTGCGCCGCGCGACTGCGACGAGTGCATCGTCGAGGTCGACGCGCGTCGCGATTGCGGCGAACACCCCGTCGTCGGGGAGCTGCATCGACACCCGACGTCCCGATGGTGACCGAACCTCGACGTCGCGGCATTCGCGCCACGATCCGACGGAGCGGGGATCGAGCCCGAGCCTTTCGAGTTGGCGCAGCGCGCCGGTCGTCAATCCGTCACCGCAGCACTTGTCGCGGGGAAAGCGTGCCTTGTCGATGACGAGCACCTTCTTTCCGCACTCGTGCGCGGTGATCGCCGCGGCAATTCCCGCCGGTCCGGCACCGATGACGAGTGCATCCCACGTTTCGGACTGCGATACATCCCGCACTTCATTTGTGGTTGCATCGGCTTCGGTGCTCACTCTCGACAAGGCTAGATTGCCCCGACGACGGACGGTCAGCCGAGGAGGCGCAAACGATGGCGAAGTTGTGTGAAGGACGCGTGGTGATTGTCACCGGTGCGGGTCGCGGAATCGGTCGGGAACATGCGCTGAGCGTCGCTCGTCACGGTGCGGCAGTCGTCGTCAACGATCTCGGAGCGTCGGTGGACGGTTCGGGCGGAGATGCGACTCCCGCGCAACAGGTCGTCGACGAGATCGTCGCCGCCGGCGGACGTGCCGTCGTCAACGGTGAGGACATCAGCAGTTTTGCCGGCGCCGAGCGCCTCGTCGCCGCCGCGGTCGATGCATTCGGCGATCTCCACGCCGTCGTGAACAACGCGGGAATCCTGCGCGATCGCATGATGGCGAACATGTCGGAAGAGGAGTGGGACGCCGTCATCAAGGTCCACCTCAAGGGAACGTTTGCGCCGGCGCACTTCGCCGCGGCCTACTGGCGTGACCGCGTGAAGGCGGGACACGCCGTCGACGGCCGCATCATCAACACGACATCGGTGTCGGGTCTCTACGGCAATCTCGGCCAGTCGAATTACGGTGCGGCAAAGGCCGGCATCGCTGCGTTCACCGTCATCACGGCACTCGAGCTGGCGCGGTACGGCGTCACCGTGAATGCCGTTGCGCCGATCGCGCTCACCCGAATGACGGAAAATCTACAGCCGACGCCGCCGACCGACGAGGAGCGCAACGCGCAGTCGCCACGGTGGATCGCGCCGATCGTCACGTGGCTCGCGTCGGCTGAGTCGAAGGGCGTCACCGGGCGCGTCTTCGAGGCGAGCGGCCGCACGTTCGCCGTCGCCGAGGGCTGGGTGCGCGGCCCGCAGCACGCGCCGGTCGACGATCCGACGAAGCTCGGTCCGATCGTCGAGCAGTTGCTCGCTTCCGCTCGACCCAATTCGGGAATGGACGGTGTGCCGGGTAGCTGGCCGCAACCGCAACGCGACGGCTCCTCGGCAGGTGGAATCTTCGGCTGATCACCCGGTGACGGAGGTGGGCCGGCGACGTGAGTAGCCCACGGCGCTGAGCGAAGTGGCGATGAGTAGCACCGTCAGCGAGGCAATCTGTCGCTCCGGGGTATCCATGATGCCGAACGGGAAAGTGCTCACGACGTAGACGATGGGTGCGCTCAGCAGTATCAATCCGACGGCACGCGAGCCGCGACGTCGCACGACGACGAGGACGGCGCTGATCCACAGAATGACCGCCATGCGAGAGGCAAAGACACCGGAATCGTCGAGCGGACCGGTCACGTGGAGCAACAGCTCGACTTTCGACCACGCGATGCGGCGAATTTCGTCGTCAACGAGTATTCGCCAGATGTCGGCCGCAGGAAAGTCGGTCTGCCGCGGATCGGCACGCATCGTGAAGACAACGGCCTGTTGGCCGTACCAGAGATTGTGAAGCAGGCCCATGGAGCCGACGATCCCGAAGCCGGCCACGAGCGATGCCGCATTCGTCACGCGTGAACGGCAGTCATCCGATTGGAGAACCCGAGCAAGGATGATTGCCGCGACGATCATCACCACACCAACGGACAGGTTTGGTCGGAGTAGCGCGGCGGCCGCCAGTCCGATTGCCGACGCCACCCACGGTGCACCGTGCGGTGACCGTCGAACGAACACCACGCAACCGGCGAACACGAGCGTCCACGCAACGACCTCGGATGCGCCTGCCGCTGCCAACTCACGGCTGATCGGGCGGCCGACTCCGGAGACGACGGCAGTCGCGGCGATCAATGCCCACCACCAATGACGTCTGTCGACTCTTGACAGGACTCGCATGACGAGCCACAGCCCTGAGGCAACGAGTGCGACACCGGTGAGTATCCCGATGAAGACGTCGTTCTCACCGAACAGAATGTGGAGCACGAAAGCGACGTATCGCATTCCGGGCATGAAGTAAAAGACGTCCTCCCCGCCGCGCAATGATGACTCGAGGAGGATCGATCGCGCGTATCCCTGGAACACCAGCCAGTCGGCAACACGATCACGGAAGATCTGCATTCCCCACCACGGATGGGTGGCGAGATTGGTGTATCGACGGTACACCTCGATCATCGGACCGAACATCAGTGATGCTGCAACGCACGTCGCGAGGAGCCCTCTCGATCGGAGGTATCGACGTGCAGCAACGCTCAACACCATTCCCGTTGCCAGAGCCCGGGATGCAGCAGGATCCAGAAACGTCGCCGTCTGCAGGAATCTCGTCACAATCGGAATCGCAACGACGAGGAGCGCCCCGTAGGCGATTGCGCGACGTCGGCGCAACAGTGCTGCGATGGCAACGACCGCAGTCGTGGCGATGCCGGCGAGTTGTCCGATGTCAATGAGGCGAATCGCGACGACGACTGCGACGTGCGGATGCGATGCCGCAACCGTCGTCAGGGGGAGGCCGGGCCGCGCGTACTGGTAGTTGACGCTCACATCCGCAAACACCGACGGGTCGCTCGACGCGGACACCGCGGGAAGCTCCCACGGGCCGTCGTTGCGCTGCTGCGCCGCGATTCGTGCGACGGCGAGCGTGCGGCCGTCGGCAAGTGTGGCATCGAGGTGGTACGTCGGATGACGCAGCACGCGATCGGGTACGTCGATTGACACGTTGAATCCCGAGCGACGCCACGTCGGTACCGTGAACGCGCGGGCGACATCGGGCCGGTCGATGACGTCGGCGGCGATCGTTCTGCGGCGACCGTCACCGTCGCGGTACCACACCGACCACGCCGTCACGGGGCTACGAGCCAAGCGATCGACGGCCCAGCCGCGCACGATCAGGCGCATGTCGCCCGACGACGTTCGTACCGGTTCGCCGACGTGCAGTCGCGCGTACGGTCCGCGGGGATCGGGCTCGACGTCGGGAACGACGGTGCCGTCGACGTCGTCACGGAACGTCAGGTCGAGCCGCAGCGAATGTCGGCCCGCCTCGAGAGGAACGAACACGATCGATCGCAGCTCGCTTGACGACGTGCTGAACTCGTACGGACTCGAGATCCTCAGGTCACCGACATACTCGATCGGGACGACGGCTTGTCTGTCGAGTTCGATCGTGCCGGCATAAGCGGCGGTGAACGGCAAGCGGTCGAGCCACGTCGCTTGGTAGCGGGGGAACTCGTTTGCAAATGGAAGATTCCAGTTCGATGCGTATCCGCCCTCGAATGCGTCGAGCCGATCCGGTGGACCGCCGAAGTCGATGACGTCATCGATGCGACTGACTGCACCGATACCAAGTTGCTTTTCGATGTCGGTGCGCCACAGGTGGTTCCACGAGCGCTCGCAAGTGACACCCTCGCGAGGCTCCCACAATCCGCGATAGCACGCTTCGAAGCCTTCGCCGAATGGCACGGCTGCGAACGACAAGATCTTGCCGAAAATGAGAAATCCAATGACCAGATTGATGAGTCGCGCCCGATGGGCCATGAGGCGGCGCAGGGAATCCCGCATGTCGCGGTGGGCGAGCACGCCAGCGACGAGTCCGATGGCGACGACTTCGACGATGCGGGTAAACGGCAAGCCGTTGAACTGCATCGCGGCGGAGCCAGGGATAGCGAGCAGGACGAGAAAGCCGAAGGCCGTGTATCGCAGGTGTGGTGTGCGCGCTTCGGTCATCAGAACAACCGGAGATCCTCGGGCTTGCGCCCGCGCAGCTCGTCGTAGTCGACCTCGCACCAGCCGAAACCGCGACTCTCGGCGAGCACCCGCGCCTGGGGCTTGATCTGCTGGGCGACGAAGATCCCGCGAATCGCGCCGAGTGACGAATCGGCGCGAAGACAATCGATGTAGCGGGTGAGCTGTTCGACACCGTCGATCTCGCCGCGCCGCTTGATCTCGACGGCGACGGTGCCACCACTCGCGTCGCGACACAGCAAGTCGACCGGACCGACGGCGGTCGGGTACTCGCGCCGCACGAGCGTGAGCCCTTTCTCGATCGCGTCGGGCAGTGCAGCGAGCAGCTCTTGCAGGTGCGCCTCGACGCCGTCCTTCGACAACCCGGGATCCTCACCGAGTTCGTGCGAAGTGTCGCTCATCACCTCGTGAAGATGAATGGTGAGCGTCTCGCCCTTGGGGTTCGTCACCACCCAATGATCCGGGTGCTCGGCGATCGTGTTCGGTGCGTTCATCCAGTTCAGCGGTTTGTACGCGCCGCCATCGGCGTGGATCGCGACGCATCCGTCGCTCTTCACCATGATCAGACGGTTCGCCTCGGGAAGCGACGCTTCGAGGCGTCCGGCGTACGTCACCGAACAGCGGGCAACGACGAGACGCACCTCCGTATTCTGCCCGCGTACAGTGACCGTGGGTGGTGCCGACGGTCAGCGCCCGATGTGGCTGCGCATCCGCTTCTGTATGACCTCGCGCCGCTTCTGTAGATCGCGGTACGTCATGCGGTTCACCGACGAGTCAACGCCGAGCCCGGCCTTCACGCTGTCGAGGTTGATCTCGACGGCAGTGTGGTCGATGCCGAGTTCGCGACCGAGCCGCTCACCGTGACGTTGGGCGAAGAGCATCGAGATGTGGGCGATCTCGCCGAGCAGGTCGAGGTCGGGGGCGAGGCGGGAGATGGCGCCGTCGAGGAACACCATGTTCTTCACGTACAGCATGAGTTCCTTCGGCAGACGCGCTCCGTAGCCGAGCAGTGCCTTTACGACACGCTGCACTTCGGCGACGAGTTCCTCGCCGGTGAGCGTCGTCGGGTCGACGGTCGGCTGGTCGAGACGAAGGTCGCGGATCACCGCGTCGAGATCGGTGTCCATCGGCAGGGCACCGAGATCGCGCAGCGCCGCCATCTGGCCCTTCACGTCGTTCGTGGTCGCGCCGAGCATGAGGCGCAGGAAGGCGAGGCGTCGTGCACCGGTGAGTCGTCCGACGATGCCGAAGTCGAGCAACGCGGTGCGTCCGTCGGGGAGCACGAAGAGGTTGCCGCCGTGCAGGTCGCCGTGGAACACGCCGTGCAGTAACGCGCCCTCCATGAAGGCGATCATTCCGGTGCGGATGACGCTCTGCGTATCGATACCCGCGGCACGCATGCCGTCGACGTCGTCGAACTTGAATCCCGTCAGGCGCTCCATGACGAGCAGTCGGCGCGTCACCAGCGACGGATGCGGGCGCGGCACGACGTAACCGTCCTGGCCGAGATCGCGCAGAATTGCGGCGATGTCGAGCATGTTCGCCGCCTCGAGACGGAACTCGAGTTCCTCGACGATCGTCTCTCCGAACAGCTCGACGAGAGCGGGCGGATTTGCCAGTGCCGACACCTTGATGCGTCCGACGAGGTACGGAGCGAGCCACGCCATGACCCGCAGGTCCTTGCGCACGAGGGTGCGCACCGAGGGACGCTGCACCTTGACGACGACGCGTTCGCCGCTGTGCAGGGTGGCGGCATGCACCTGGGCGATCGACGCCGCGGCGAGCGGAGTGCGCTCGAATTCGCTGAACACGTCCTCGATGCGCTTGCCGAGTTCCTCCTCGACGACACGGCGCACGACGTCGAAGCCCTCGGCCGGCACCTGATCGCGGCACAGCTTGAATTCGTCGACGAGTTCGCGGGGAAAGAGGCCCTCGCCGCTCGAGATGATCTGCGCGAGCTTGATGTACGTCGAGCCGAGTCGCTCGATGGCCCTGCGCATCCGGCGTGACAGATCGGCGCGACTCGCTTCGGGAGTCGCGTAGCGGCGCAACTTGCGGCGCACGAACCACGGAACGAGC
>JBIIDI010000099.1:0-6775 GCA_044238425.1 Ilumatobacteraceae bacterium | reverse complement strand
ACCGGGGCGTCATCGGGCATCGGCGCGGCCGTGTGCGAGGAGCTCGTCGCGCGCGGCGACACCGTCGTCGGCATCGCCCGCTCCGACGTGGCGTTGCGCGGCATGCGGACGTCCCTCGGAGAGCGCTTCGAGCCGATCGTACTCGACGTCACCGACCATTCACTGCTCGTTGCATCGCTGCAGAACGTCGCGTCGAAACACGGGCGCATCGACGTGCTCGTGAACAACGCGGGCACGGCCGAAGTCGTGACGATCACCGACACGACGCCGGAACGATTCACGCACACGCTCGACCTCAACCTCACCGCACCTGCGGCAGCGATTCACGCGCTCTGGCCGACGTTCGTGCAACAAGGTGCGGGCTGCATCATCAACGTGTCGTCCCTCGCACAGCTCGATCCGTTCCCCGGCTTCTTCGCGTACGCAGCGAGCAAGGCCGGACTCCACCTGCTCACCGTCGTCGCGGCCGCCGAAGGCGCCGACGCACATGTGCGGGCATTCACGATCGCCCCCGGAGTCGTCGACACCCCGCTGCATCGCCGACTGCTGCCCGATTCGCTCCCACCCGTCGACGGCAAGGCATCGGCATTGCTGCCCCACGACGTTGCACGCGTGGTCATCGACGCCATTGACGGACGTCACGATTCGGTCACGGGCTGGGTTCTTGCCGTGCCTGCACCTGCAGTCGTGCACGACGTACAACGCTGGATCACCACGCATCCCGGTGGCGGCGTCAAGATCGTCTCGTAGCCTTC
Source organism: Ilumatobacteraceae bacterium (assembly GCA_044238425.1). Classification (GTDB taxonomy): domain Bacteria; phylum Actinomycetota; class Acidimicrobiia; order Acidimicrobiales; family Ilumatobacteraceae; genus F1-60-MAGs027. The sequence goes on along the minus strand of JBIIDI010000099.1, from coordinate 6,020 downwards.
ATCTCAATGGGTTCGTCGACGGGTGCGCCCCGTGTTGCCGTCACACGGCACGAGCACTTCAATGCGGCGCACCGCATCCACAATCCGGCGCTCAGCGATGCCGACAACAGTCGCATCTACGGCAAGTGCAACAACCCGTCGTTCCACGGACACAACTACGAACTCATCGTGCGCGTCACCGGGCCGCTCGATCCGGTCATCGGCTACGTCATCGATCTCGGCGAGCTCAGCGCAATCGTGAAGCGCGAGGTGCTCGACCGCCTCGACCACAAGAACCTCAACGTCGACGTCCCCGAGTTTCGCAACGTGAACCCGACGGCCGAGAACATCGCCATCGTCATCCACGACCTCATTCGACCTCACCTCGCCGATCACCTCGAACTCAACGTCACACTCGGCGAGACTCCGCGCAACTTCGTCCACTACCCCGCCACGAGCGGCACATAACACAGCGAAAGGCAGCCATGTCGTACAAACTCGTTCACCAATACGACCCGAACACGACCGAAGGTCTCGCGGCCGCGTACCGCAACATTCTCGGACTCATCGGTGAGGACCCCGAGCGTGAAGGTCTTCTGAAGACTCCCGAGCGAGTCGCGAAGGCGATGCAGTTCCTCACACAGGGCATGGATATCGACCCCGTCGCCATCTTGCAAAGCGCCCGATTCGAGGAACAGGTCGCCGAGATGGTCGTCGTCAAGGACATCGAGATGTACAGCATGTGCGAGCACCACATGATTCCGTTCTTCGGAAAGGCGCACGTCGCCTACATCCCGAACGGCTACATCACGGGGTTGTCGAAGGTGGCGCGCGTCGTCGATGCATGCGCACGCCGCTTGCAGGTTCAGGAACGACTCACCCACCAGATTCGCGATGCGATCCGCACCGCACTGAATCCGCTCGGCGTCGCCGTCGTCGTCGAGGCCAAACACTTGTGCATGATGATGCGCGGTGTCGAGAAGCAGAACTCGGTCACCACGACGTCGGCTTTCGACGGCGCCTTTCAGCACGAGGTGACGCGCAGCGAGTTCCTCCGACTCATCAGCAGCAAGCTCTCGTAGCGCCGTCCTGATGGTGATTCGCCCCATGGGGCGAATCACTGGGCACACTCAGCCGACGAATTCCGACAGCACGTCGCGCAGACGCCCGCGTACCGACGCGTCGACGACACCGTTGCCGTCGACGAGCGTGTTCACCGCCGGGATGAGCACCTCGGGCCCGACGAGGTGGGCCTTCAATTGGGGAACCACCGAGCGCAGGTACTCCACCGACGCCTTGCCACCGCGCGTGCCCGGCGAACAGCCGACGACGGCGATCCTCTTCTCGAGCAGACAATGTGCCGCAAACGGGCGCGACGCCCAGTCGATCGCGTTCTTCAGTCCGCCGGGGATGTTGTAGTTGTACTCGGGTGTGACGATGAAGAGCCCGTCGGCTGCGGTGATCCGCTCACGCAACGCAGCGGCAGCCGCGGGCAACGGATCACGATCGAGATCTTGGTCGTAGATCGGAAGGTCGCGCACCGCGTCGAAGTACTCGGTCGTCACACCCTCGACGTCGAAGGCACATACGGCCCGCGCCAGAGCCGCACTGAACGACCCCTCACGGAGACTGCCGGGGATGACGAGGACGTGCTGCACAGAAAGTCAGCCCACGAGCCCGGCGACGGTCTCGTCGAGCGAGGCGCGCCGCGCAACGAATTGTTTTGCACCGATGACGAGTTTCGGAGTGCCCACGCCGAGCACACCACGAATGACTCCGCCACGCGAAAACGCGACCGCGAACACGTCGGAGTCGAGATCTCCCTCGATCACCGTCGTCTCGTCGTCGCCGGAGGCTCGCCCCATCAGCTGCACGCGAAAATCGAACTGATCACTCCAGAAGAACGGCACGGTCGTAAACGGGGTCAGCGGCTCGCCGGCGAACCGGGCAATGACGTTGCGGGCGACGGCGACACCCTGCTCGGTGGCGTTCGTCCAATGCTCGACGCGCATCGTCGGCTCCTCGGGAAAAATCGCGTTCGGCCAGCGCACGACGTCCCCGGCAGCGAACACCGCGTCGCCGTCGGCTTGCAGATGCTCGTTGCACGCCACGCCATCGTTGAGCGCGAGACCCGAGCCGTCGAGCCACCCCGTGTTCGGCACGGCACCGACACCGACGACGACGACGTCGGCCTCGAGCACGCTTCCATCGGCAAGCAAGACACCGGTGACCGCCGCGTCGGCACCGACGAGACCCGTCACGCTGACACCGCAGCGAACGTCGACACCTCGCGCCCGATGCATCTCGGCAATCCGTGATCCGAGCGTCGCACCGATTGCGCGCACCAGCGGAGCGGGCTGACCCTCGAGCACCGTCACCCGACACCCCTTCTCCACGGCTGTCGCGGCCACTTCCAGTCCGATGAAGCCCGCTCCGAGAATGACCACCTTCACGCCATCGACGAGCATCGGCGCGAGCCGTCGCGCGTCGGCAAGCGTGCGCAACTGATGGACGCGCGGACCGAGGGGAAACGTCGTCAGGGTTCGTGCGGCACAGCCCGTCGCAATGACGACCGCGTCGTAGGCGAGTTCGCCGGAATCCGCCAGACGAACGACCTTGCTGCCCGTGTCGAGGCCAACGGCAGCAACGCCGTATCTCTGGGTGAGATCGAGCGGCGCGAAGTCATCTTGGCGACGCAATACGAGCCGGTCCTCCCCCCATGCACCGGCAAGGAACTTCTTCGACAGCGGTGGACGGTTGTACGGCGCGTCGGGTTCGTCGCCGACGAGCGTCACTCGGCCGGTGAAGCCTTGCTGGCGCAGCGCTTCGCAGGCGCGCAGGCCGGCAAGCGACGCACCGACCACCACGACGTGTCGGGATGACGCCTTACTCATCGCGTTGAGAGTACTCGTTGCCGCCGAGCGACTCGCCACTTGACGATGAGCGCGCCGAATCGATACCGATCAGTGGGAACGCCGCGGAACGACGACATCCTCGCCGGCCGTTTGCCATGCTCCGAAACCACCGATGATGTCGGAAACGTCGGTGAAGCCGCGCTGCCTCAGCGTGCTCGCCGCGATGCTCGATCGGTAACCACCGGCGCAATAGACGACCGTCGGTACGGTCGGATCGAGATCTCCGAGACGTGTCACCAGCTCCGGCAACTGGATGAGTTGCGCGCCGGGAATGACGCCCACTTCGGTCTCGCCGGGACCCCGCACATCGATGACCTGCACGATCGGCACGGTCGCGCGCCGCTGACGCAACTGCTCGACGGTGAGTCGCGACGCCTGCGCGACGCTGTCGGAATTCTCGACGAAAGCAACTTCGGGCGCATCCAGCGCACCGAACACCTTGTCGAAGCCGATGCGCCCGAGACGGATGCGCGCCTCGTCTTCGGTGCCGGGAGGACAGATGAGCACGATCGGCGTATCGGAGGTGACGACCTCGCCGGAATACTCGGCAAATCTTCCGCTGAGGCCGACGTTGATCGACCCCTTCAGATGCCCGAGCGCGAACTCGGCGGGCTCGCGGGTGTCGATGATGACGGCGCCCTCGCGCTGTGCACGGAACACCTCGTCGATCGTCAGCATCGTGGTGCCGGTCGATTCGTCGAAAACGTCACGCTTCAGCCGGTTGCGTACGGCGGCGAAGGAGAAGTACAGCGGTGCGGCCGCCTGACCCTCGGTGACCACCTTGACGAACTCGTCCTCGGACATCGGGGCGAGTGCGTAGTTGGTGCGCCGCTGCTCGCCGATCGTCGACACCGTTTCGGTCGACAGGTTCTTGCCGCACGCCGAACCGGCACCGTGTGCCGGGTACACCTTCGTCGCATCGGGCAACGTGAGCAGCTTGTGGTGCAGCGAGTGGTACAGCTGGCGACCGAGGTCCTCGGCGCTCGCCCCGAACGCCGAGAGCAGGTCGGGTCGACCAACGTCCCCGATGAACAGCGTGTCGCCGGTGAGTACGCCGTACGGCGTATCGCTTCCGTCATAGACGACGATGGAGATCGATTCGGGTGTGTGCCCGGGAGTGTCGCGCACCTCGAGCGTGACCGAACCCAGTGCCAAGCGCTCGCCGTCCTTCATTGCGACGACGGAAAACTCGGTGCGCTCGGCACCAACGACACCGAACGTGATATCCGCGCCGGTGACTTTCTGGAGCTCGAGATGACCCGAAAGAAAGTCGGCATGGAAATGGGTTTCAAAGATGCGCTCGATGCGCAGACCGTTCGCCTCGGCGTCGGCAACGTACTGGGCGACGTCACGCTGGGGGTCGACGACGACGGCACGACCTGTGTTCGTGTCACCGATGAGGTACGACGCGTGCGACAAGCACGCCAGGTAGTACTGGCGGAAGAACATCATCGAATTCTCCTCTCGACCGTCACTTCACGAGCGTAGTGAGCAGCACACCACCGACAGTCAACGTGAGCAGCGTCACACCGACCGCAACGAAACGCACGTCACCGATTCGCCGCCAGCGTGCAACGAGCCACGCGACTCGCAGCCACGGCACGACACAGAGCACCACGATGACCACCGCATCGACCGTTTTCCCCAACTCGCCCCCTAGGAGTACGCCAACGAGAGCGGCAACGGTGATGACGACGACGATGATCTCGTTGATGCGAGCGAGCGTTCGCTGTGCAGCCAACTGGGCGTGATCCGTGCGCGTCACGATCGTGTCACCAATGCAACGGCGACGGCGACGAGGATGAACGACAGCGCACGTCGCACGACCGGGGGCGACACCTTGTTCTGGATGCGCGAGCCGATGCTTCCGCCGGTGATCGCCCCGAGCACGACGAGAGCCGCCGCATTCACGTCGATCGAACCGCGAAAGGCGGTCACCGTGAGCGCCACCGATGCCGTGAGGCCGATCGTGAACGTGCTCGTCGCCGCCGCGACCTTCACCGGGAGGTGCATCACCTCGCTCGTGATCGGTGTCTTGATGAATCCCCCGCCGACTCCGGCCAAACCGGTGACGAATCCCGCAACGCCCATGAGGGCCACACCGAACGGCACGTTCTTGGCCCGGTACGGAATGACGTTGCCGTTGAATCCGTAGGCCCCGTTGATCGATCCGATCTGCTCACCGACGTCGGATTCGCGCAGGGAAGGATCCGGGTGCCATCGCACACCTTTGCGCCGACCGCTCATCAGCGCGGCGGCAACGATGACGACGGCAATGCACCAGGTCAGCACCCGTTCGGAGAAGATGCCGACGAGCAGTGCCCCTGCGATGGCACCGCTCGTCGCCGCCGTCTCCGACAGCACCCCAGCGCGGTGATTCACGGTGCCATCCCGCAAGTGACCGCTCGCCGCCGCAAGTGATGCCGCAATGACCGACACGAGGCCGAGGGGGCTCGCTTCCACCACGGGCGTGCCGGTGACGACGAGAAGCGGCACGAGCAGAACCGCCCCTCCAATTCCGCCGAGCGCGCCGACACCGGAGGTCAGTGCAGCGAGGGCAACGAGAACGAGTGTGTCTCCAAGTTCGCCCACTAGCGCGAGTCTAGAAATCTGACTTTACTGGTCGTCTTTTGTCTAGACTTGTGGGCATGTCGAAGCGCTACCCCTTTCCCAATCCGGTGAATGAAACGTCCGCGCGGATCGTTGCGGCGGGAGCCGTGGTGCTCGGCATCACATATGTTGCCACCGGCAACGTCGTGGTGCTTGCGGCGCTCACGTACGGCTTCCTCGCCCGCGTGACGACCGGCCCCGCCTTCAGTCCACTCGGTCTCGTCGCTACGCGCGTGATCACACCGCGCATCCGCACCGAGCACAAGTTCGTTCCCGGTCCACCGAAGCGCTTCGCCCAGGCCATTGGCCTCGCTTTCGGAATCGCCGCACTCGTCCTCGTTGCCGTCGACCAGCCGACGGCATCCCGAATCGTCATCGCCGGACTCGTCGGTGCAGCGTTTCTCGAGTCGGCTTTCGCGTTCTGTCTGGGTTGCGTCATTTTCGGTTGGTTGATGCGGCTGGGAGTCGTCCCCCGGCACATTTGCGAGGAGTGCAACGACATCTCCGCACGCCTGC
>JBIIDI010000098.1:0-6797 GCA_044238425.1 Ilumatobacteraceae bacterium | reverse complement strand
CGCACGGGCTGCGATCGACGATGCCCGCGACCGGATCGCGACGATCCTCGGCGTGCGCGGCGGGGAAATCGTGTTCACCGGCGGCGGCACCGAAGGTGACAACGCGGCCGTGCTCGGAGCCGTGCGCCGGCACCGCGGTGTCGCGGTGTGCCCGGCGACCGAACACCATGCCGTGCTGCATTGCGTCGAGCATGCGCACACGTTGTTCGGCGGCCGCATCGTCGGCGTCGACTCCACGGGTGTCGTCGACCTCGACGCCCTCGCGACGACGTTGCGCGACGTCGCCTCGGCGGGGGAGAAGGTCTCCGTCGTGTCGACCATGGCGGTGAACAACGAAGTCGGCAGCATCACGCCGTTGCGCAAGGTTGCGCGTGTCGTTCACGACGAGGCACCCGGTGCCCTGCTGCACACCGACGCGGTGCAGGCCGCGTGCTGGCTCGACCTTCGCGACGTTGCCGTCGCCGTCGACGTGCTCACGATGTCCGCGCACAAGTTCGGCGGACCGAAGGGCGTCGGAATCATGATGGTTCGCGACGGTGTGACCCTCGAGCCGCTGCTCATGGGCGGCGGTCAGGAGCGCGAGCGACGCAGCGGAACGCACAACGTCGCCGGGATCGTCGCGGCTGCGGTCGCTCTCGAGGTGACGGTCGCACACCGCGAATCCGAGTCCGCGCGCCTCGGTGAGCTTGCGCGCCGTCTCGTCGATCTCATCCGTCGCGACATTCCCGACGTGCACGAAACCGTCGCGGTCGGCGCGCGCGTGCCGGGAATCGTGCACCTGTGTTTCGCCGACGTCGAGAACGAGGCGTTGCTCTTCCTCCTCGACGAGGCCGGGGTGTGCGCATCGGCGGCGTCGGCCTGTGCGAGTGGTGCGATGGAACCGTCGCACGTGCTCGCGGCGATGGGTGTCGATCAGCGGCTCGCCAAGGGTGCGCTGCGAGTGAGTCTCGGTCACACGACGACGACCGACGACGTCGAGCGTGCCGCCGCGGCGATCACGGCAGCCGTGGCGCGGTTGCGTGCGCCGCGCAACGTGGCGGGCAACGTGGTGGGCAACGTGGTGGTCGGCCGATGAAGATCCTCGTTGCGATGTCGGGCGGCGTCGATTCGTCGGTGGCGGCCGCCGAACTGTTGAGCGCCGGCCATGACGTCGTCGGCGTGACGATGCGCCTGTGGGGCGGCGAGAGCGACACCGGCTGTTGTTCGGTGAGCGACGTCGACGATGCGCGTCGCGTCGCCCAGCAGCTCGGCATCGACCACCTCGTGTTCAACTTCGCCGACGAGTTCAACGATCGTGTCGTCACCCCGTACGTCGAGGCGCATGCCGCGGGTGTCACTCCCAACCCGTGCGTCGAGTGCAACCGTCACCTGAAGTTCGACCGGCTGTTGCAGCGCGCCGAGGTGCTCGGCTTCGATGCCGTCGCCACCGGGCACCATGCCCGCATCGACGTCGATGCGAACGGCGTTCGGCGCGTGCGACGCGGCGTCGACGCGGCAAAGGACCAGAGCTACGTCGTGCACATGCTCGACGCCCACGCGCTGCGCACGATCATGTTCCCCGTCGGTTCGATGACGAAGGCGGACGTTCGCGAACGTGCCCGCGCCCTCGGCTTGCGCACCGCCGACAAACCCGACAGCCAGGACGTGTGTTTCATCACCCACTCGGGCGGTCGCGAGGCGTTCCTCGGCGAGCGCATTCCGTTGCGCCGTGCCGTCGTTGTCGACGAGTCGGGTGACGCCCTCGGCGAGATCGATGCCGTCGAGCTCGTGACGATCGGACAGCGTCGCGGATTGTCGTTGCCGGGCGGCGCGCCGAAGCAGTACGTCGTCGACGTCGACGTCGAGGCGCGCGTCGTCACCGTCGCGCCACCGCACCGACTGCTCGATGATTCCTTCTCGGTCATCGACGTGTCCTGGAGTGACGCACCGCCGACGGGACTCGTCGCAGTGCAGTCGAGCGCACATGGTCGAACCTCCGTCGCCCGTATCGAGGCCGAAGGTGACGGTTCGGTGTGCGTTTGCTGGGAGACGCCGCAGCGGCGCATTGCGCCCGGTCAGTCGGTCGTCTTCTACGACCCGACCGACGAGTACGTCCTCGGGGGCGGGATCGCAGCGGCGTCGCGAGACACGCGTATCAGCGCAGCGCGTCGGTAACCGCGGCCCCGGGCCGACTCGGTGCGAATCGCACGGCGCCGGCGTGCAGCCGGGTTCCCGTTCGGGTGAGTCGTGCGCCGAAGTCGGTGAGCGACACGTCGCAAGCCTCGCGGGCAGTCACGACGAGCGTCGGTCCCCATGACGCACCCGTGACGTCGAGTGCGCCGGCCGTGGCCGTTGACGTTCGCGTATCGGTGCCGAGCGACGTCACGTCACGGCGCGGAATCATGATGCTGTCGGTGAGCAGCAGCGGGTCGTGGATGACGAGCCCCGCGGGGACGACGACGAACCATCTCCGGGCGAGCGTCGTTGCACGGTACGCAAGTGCCGCGGCGAGCGCGGCGACGACGATGCGCAGTGTGACCTCGAGCCACGCCGTTGCGGCGACATTGGCGGCAACATTGGCGGCAACGAGGAGTGCCCCGACGACGATCCACGCCGCGACGGTGACGAACAGTGCCGCCGCCGGGGGGCGCAGCATGTGACGTCGCTCGGCGCCGTATGCCGCAGCCTGCACGTGGCTGCGTCCGTACTCGGCGCTGAACGCCACGACGAGCGCGGTCGCGACTGCGGTGGCGACGACGACACCACGAAGGTCGGACGCAAGGTGTGCGGCCATTTCGACGGCGACGAGCGGTGCGACGATGCGCACGAGCGAGAGCGAGACCGGATGGAGAACGATGCTCGCGGCCGCGACGACGACCCACCCCGCCCACCAGGTTGCCGACGATCCGGACGTGGCGAGCGCGGCGACGATCCACGCGACACGTACCGACCATGCCGTGATGTGATCGACCGCCGCACTCGTGCGACGCGATTGCGTCGGCGCCTCGTCGTCCACGACCAACGATGCTACGAATCACGATCCGATCGGCGCGCAATCAGGGCGCATCCCGCATGAGTGACGGCACCGCGGAGGTAATCTCGGTGCAATGGTCGCGGAGCCGGCACCCTCCGCCGCCGTCGTGCGTCGCGCACGCGAGTTGCGCACTCTCATCGTGCACCACGACGAGCGGTACTACGGGCACGACGATCCGGAAATCTCCGATGCCGAGTACGACGAACTCGTCCGCGAACTCGCCGATCTCGAGACGCGGTACCCCGGGCTCGCCGACGACGAATCACCGCTGCGCACGCCGGGGGCCGCATCGGTGACGACCTTCGCGCCCGTCGAGCACCGTCTGCCGATGATGAGTCTCGACAACGCGATGGACGACGACGAGCTGCGCGCATGGGGCGAGCGCGTGAACAAGGGTCTCGGCGGCGCCGCGGTGACATACGTCTGCGAGCCGAAGATCGACGGACTCGCGGTGAGCATCCGTTACGAAAACGGCGTGCTCGTCGAGGCTGCGACCCGCGGTGACGGGCGCGTCGGTGAGAACGTCACCGCGAACGTCGCAACGATCCGTTCGATCCCGCACGCGCTGCGGCCACCGCGCGGTAAGAAGGTGCCCGACGTGCTCGAGGTACGCGGCGAGGTGTACATGTCGCATGCCGCGTTCGAGAAGCTGCGCGACGAGAAGCTGCGCGACAACGAGGCGCGCATCGCCGCCGGTCGCAAACCCGAGCCCGTTCCCGCGAATCCGCGCAACGCCGGTGCCGGAAGTTTGCGACAGAAGAATCCCGAGGTCACCGCGAGTCGCGAGCTGAGTTTTTGGGCGTACCAACTCGGCGACGTGCGCGGCGTGCCGCAGTTCGATTCCCATGCCGACACGCTGGCGTACCTCGAGTCGCTCGGATTTCCCGTCAACCCGGCGATCACCCGCGTCGACGACATCGATGCGGTGCGCGCGTACTGCGCCGACTGCGAACGAAGGCGGCATTCTTTCGGCTTCGACATCGACGGCGTCGTCGTCAAGATCGACGACCTCGCCGCACGCGAAACGCTCGGTGTCACGTCGAAGGCGCCGCGGTGGGCGATCGCCGTGAAGTTCCCGCCGGAGGAACGCACGACCGTGCTGCGCGACATCATGGTGTCGATCGGTCGCACCGGCCGCGCGACGCCGTTTGCGGTGCTCGATCCGGTGGTCGTCAGCGGCAGCACCGTGTCACTGGCGACGTTGCACAACCGCGAGCAGGTGCGCAAGAAGGACGTCCGACCCGGGGACACCGTCATCGTGCGCAAGGCCGGTGACGTCATTCCCGAGGTCGTCGGTCCGGTCCTGTCGCGCCGTCCGGCGAAGAGCACGCCGTGGGAATTCCCGACGGTGTGTCCGTGCGATCTGCGCGCACCGCTCGTGCAGCGGGAAGGCGAAGCCGACACCCGGTGCGTCGAGCCGGAATGCCCGCACCAACGCGATCAGCGAATCATCCACTTTTCCTCGCGCCAGGCGATGGACATCGAGGGTCTCGGCGACAAGACGGTCTTCGCCCTCTCCGACGCGGGGTTGCTCGCCGATGCCGGTGACGTGTACTCGCTGACGCTCGAGCAATTGCTGGCGGTCCAGGGCGCCGACGGCAAGCGGTTCTTCGGCGAAGTGAGCGCGGCGAACCTGCTGAACGCGATCGACGCGTCTCGTGCGCGACCGTTGCCGAAACTGCTCGTCGCACTCGGCATCAAGCATCTCGGTCCGGCGGTGGCCGAAGTACTCGCACGGCGTTTCGGTTCGCTCGATTCGCTCATGGATGCCGACGAGGAGGATCTCTCGGCAATCGACGGAGTCGGTGGCGTCATTGCCGCGTCGATCCGATCGTGGTTCGATCGTGCCGAGCACCGGGCGATGGTCGACAAGCTGCGTCGCGGGCGAGTGCGCTTCGACATCGTGACGACGAGTTCGCTCGCCCCGACGCTCGCGGGACGCAACGTCGTCGTCACGGGGACGCTGCGCAACTACGGACGCGAAGAGGCCGAAGCGGCGATCAAGGCGCGCGGAGGCAAGAGCCCCGGGAGCGTCAGCAGCAAGACCTTTGCCCTCGTCATCGGCGAGGAACCCGGTGCGAGCAAGGTGACCAAGGCTCGTGAACTCGGCATCCCGATGCTCGACGAAGCGGGGTTCGAGCGGTTGCTCGAGACGGGCGAACTACCCGGCTGACGCACGTCCCGTCAGTCGGTGACGAACCGCCACATGTACGAGCGGGACTTCGCCGGCCCGTCTTCGATGCGCCAGTAGCGCACGGATGCTTCGTGCTCACCCTGTGCGAACGCCTCGATCGGCGCTCCCGGCTGGGGTTGGTAACTGATGATGAAGTTGCCCGGGTCGTACACCGCGGTCGGCGGCAGCTCGACCTGCGCGCCCGGTGTCGGCGCGCGACCGCTGCTCGTGAGTTCGTCGAGTCGCGTCGTGGGCAGGAGGATTCCGTCGATCGTGAGTTCCGCTTCGTAGCCCTCGATGAAATCGACGACGATCTGCGACTGGCGCAGCACACGATCGCCGTCGGCCGGTGACATTCGTTCGATGGCAACCGGGAAATTCGACGCGTCGCGTCCCGTGCGTGCGCTGAGCACACCGACGATGATGAGCGCGAGACCTGCGGCGATTCCGACGCTCAGTGCCAGTCGTTTGACATCGGGTCGACGCGCCACGTCCACAGTCTCGCCGATGATGCCGCGGTGTTGCTCGACCGGACGGCGACGCGCACTAGGTTGAGGGCTCCGATGGACAACGAAGCGACGTTCGTCGGCCGGCGCATCGCGCGGCGGTACCTCGTCGAGGACGTGCTGCCCGGAAGTTCGGTGAACACGGCCGTCTGCACGGCTGCCGACGAGCGGGGCGGAGCCGGCGTCGTCGTTCGACTCACCCGCACGTCGTCGCTCGTCGACGTCATGTCGGGAGTTCCTGACCGTGCGACGGCCGTCGAGGAGTTCCAGCGCCGGATGCTCGCCGTCGGTGGGTTGTCGCATCCCGTACTCGTTGCACCACTCGACTGGGGCGAACACGTCGAGGACGGGGAGTCGTGGGTGTTCGTCGTCACCGAACGCCTCGGCGGTGCCTCGGTGCGTGAGTTGCTCGACCGCGGTCGGCGCTTCAGCGTGTCGCAAGCCGTGGTCGTCGGCCTCGACGTGTGTCGGGCGCTGCACCATCTCCATGCAGCGGGGATCGTGCACGGCGACATCCGTCCGGCGCACGTGTTCGTCGGTGCCGATGCACGCGCGCGACTCACGGGAATCGGCACGAAGCGTCCCGCGTCCGCGGAGACGATGGGACTCGAGCAATCGCGCTATGCGTCGCCCGAGGTTGCCGCCGGGGCGGCACACGAATCGGCGAGTGACGTCTATTCGTTGTCGCTCATGCTCCTGGAGATGGTGACGGGTGAGGTTCCGTTCGCCGCCGATTCCGTCACCGTCGCACTCGCGAACCGCATCGGCAGGTTGCTGCCCGTGTCGGCCGACGTCGGTGCACTGGCCGCGCCGCTCGAGCGCGCCGCACGTCCCGAACCCGCGGATCGCTCGACCGCACTCGATTTCGGTCGTGCACTCGCAGCGGTTGCGGCGAAGGTGCCCGCACCCGAGCCCGTCGAGGGCGTCGTCACCGAACGTTTTCGTGACGTCGTCACCCGCCAGATGCAGGGCATCACGTCGCCGATCCCGCGCCCCGCCGCCGCTGACGATGCCGGTGACGATGCCGGTGTCAATGCCGCTGTCGAGGCAGCCCCGTCGTCGCTCGACGTGGCAACCGTCGCCGATGCGAGCGTGTCGGAAGCGT
>JBIIDI010000097.1:0-6844 GCA_044238425.1 Ilumatobacteraceae bacterium | reverse complement strand
AACCACCGAGGTGCATGAGCGGTCCGTACAGATCCGGACGGCGGTCACGAAACACACCCCACGAGAGACGCAGTTCGCGATTCGCTACGACGTCGACGTCGGCAACGAGCACCGCCTCTTCGGCGCGGCCCGCTTCGGCAACCTTCGCCCCCGTTGCGTCGGTGATGAACGACGAACCGTAGAAGCTGATCTCCGTCGGATGTCCGCGTTCGTGGCCGATGCGATTCGCGGCGACGACCGGCACGACGTTGGCAGCCGAGTGCCCCTGCATGACGCGCTGCCAGTGCCCGCTCGAATCCCACGCGGGGTTCTGCGGCTCGCTGCCGATTGCCGTCGGGTACAGCAACACGTCGGCGCCCATGAGCGCCATCACGCGGGCCGCTTCGGGGAACCACTGATCCCAACAAATCGCCAGGCCGATCACACCGACCGCAGTCGGCCACACTCGAAAACCCGTGTCACCGGGCGAGAAGTAGAACTTCTCCGAGTAGCCGGGGCCGTCGGGAATGTGCGACTTGCGGTACTTGCCCATCACCTGACCGTCGGCATCCACCATCACCGTCGTGTTGAAGAGTGCATTGCCGTCGCGCTCGTACACGCTGAGCGGGAGAACCGCCCCAACCTCGCGTGCAACCCGGGAGAAACGCTCGATGGTCGGGTGTCCGTCGAGGGTTCGGGCACGACCGAGATCGACGGCGCGCTGGTCCTTGCAGAAGTAGTGACCTTCGAACAGCTCGGGCAGGAGAATGACGTTGGCACCGCGTCGCGCTGCGTCACGCACGAGACGTTCGGCGACGTCGCAATTCCCGCTGACATCGTCGGTCATCGCCATCTGAACGGCAGCGACCCGCATCGGCGTTGCCGTCACTGTGCGGCGAGTTCGCGGTCGATCGCCGCGACGATGTCGGGTGCATCGGGGGCGGTCATCGGCGAAAATCGGGCCACGACCCGGCCGTCGCGGGCAACGAGGAATTTCTCGAAGTTCCAGCGGATGTCACCGCTGTGGCCCTCGGCATCGGCCGTCTTCACGAACAGGTCGTACAGGGGGTGCCGACCGGGACCGTTCACGTCGACCTTCTCGGTCATCGGGAACGTGACTCCGTAGTTCGTCGAACAAAAGGTTGCGATGTCCGAGGCCGAGCCGGGCTCCTGCCCACCGAACTGGTTGCACGGCACGCCGACGACGCTGAACCCTTTCACCGCGAGATCCTCGTGCATCTTCTCCAGTTGCGTGTACTGGGGTGTGAGACCGCACTTCGACGCCACGTTGACGACGAGAACGACCTTGCCCGCAAGTGCGGCGAGAACGTTGTCGCCCCCGGTGAGCCCGGAAATCGGTGTGGTGAAAACGGACATCGCGCACCTCCGCAGTGAGTTGCTCGCAAGGCTACTTGTCGGTCTGCTACACCTCTCGGGTGGCTCGCAACGACTTCGACGCACGCTTCTTCTCCCGCTACTACGGGCGACGCCCGATTCACACGAAAGCACGGCTGCAGCGACTTGCCTCGGCGGTTGACGACTTGTGCGCCTGGTGGGAAGCACCCGTGCGGTCGATGCTCGACGTCGGCGCCGGTGTCGGCCATTGGAGCAACTGGTATCGCAGCTATTTCCCGCGCGTCCGTGTCCTGTCGACCGACGTCAGCGAACACGCCTGCCGGCGCTACGGTCACGAACGACTTGACATTGCGACGCAGCGACCGCGCGGCGTGCACGATCTCGTCGTGTGCATGAGCGTGCTCCAGTACCTCGACGATCGCGCCGCGAGCCGTGCGATCACGCATCTCGCCGATGCCACGCGCAACGTCCTGTACTTCGAGGTGCCGACGCGCCGTGACATGACGGAGTCGGTCGATGCGGAGGACACCGATCCGCACATCCACGTGCGCTCCGGTGACTGGTACGCACGGAGGCTGCGGAGGCACTTCGTGCAGGTTGGTGCCGGCCTGTGGGTGCGACGTGGATCCGACATCGTTCTCTACGAACTGGAACGGTGCCGCTGACCTCTGACTAGCGTGGCGGCCGATGACGACGATCGACTGGGACGCCCTGCGTCGGGCCGCACTCGACGTGGCGTCGCGTGCGTACGTGCCCTACTCCGGTTTCCGCGTCGGTGCCGCGGGCCTCGTCGAGGACGGTCGGATCGTCACCGGGTGCAACGTCGAGAATGCGTCGTACGGAATGACGCTCTGCGCCGAGTGCGGAATGGTGAGTGAACTCGTCCGTTCCGGGGGTGGCCGACTCGTCGCCGTGTGCACCGTCGGGAACGATGCCCCGGTGACGCCGTGCGGTCGCTGCCGCCAGCTGCTGTGGGAACACGGCGGCGCCGAACTGCTCGTCGAAGTGAACGGTGAGCCGCGACCGATGACGAGCCTCCTTCCCGATGCCTTCCCCGAGGCGTCCATCTTCGAACGAAAGGAGCGGTGATGCCCCGACGGCTCACGCCGGAACAGGTGAGGTCCTTCGTCGACGACGGCTTCCTCGTGCTGCCCGATTTCGTCGACGCCGACAAGTGCCTTGCTCTGCGCAGCCGGGCGATCGAACTCGCCCGCGAGCACGTCCCCGCTGCCGACGCCGCAACGGTCTTCACCGCCGACGGGTCGCCGCGCCACACGAGCGCCGAGTACTTCCTCACGAGCGGTGAATCGATCCGGTGCTTCTTCGAGAAGGACGCCTTCGATGCGAACGGTCGCCTGAAGCAGGAGGCGCACCTGTCGCTGAACAAGTTGGGTCACGCGATGCACGATCTCGATGCCGAGTTCGACGCCTTCAGCCGAACGCGCGCACTCGCCGACGTGGCATCGGATCTCGGCATGGTCGATCCGCTGTTGTTGCAATCGATGTACATCTTCAAGCAACCGCACATCGGCGGCGAGGTGACGTGCCACACGGATCACACCTACCTGTGGACCGAGCCGCGCAGTGTCATCGGTTTCTGGTTCGCGATCGACGATGCAACGACGGAAAACGGCTGCATGTGGGCGCTCCCCGGCGGGCACCGCATTCCCGTGAAGTCCCGGTCGCGGTTGAACGCGGATCGCACCGAAACGGTCACCGACGTTCTCGATCCCGAGCCGTACCCCACCGAGGGTCTCGTCGCCCTCGAAGCGCCGCGCGGAACGCTCGTGCTACTCGACGGCGCCGTGCCGCATCTGTCGGGCGCGAACCACAGTGACAAGCCGCGGCATGCGTACACGATCCATGCGATCGACGGCGTCGCGAGGTACCCGGAGGACAACTGGTTGCAGCGGCCCAACCTGCCGTTGCGCGGGTTCTCCCCGAACTGAACCACATGGCGACCCTGCGGTTCAGTTTCGGAACGATGGGTTCCGGCAAGAGCACGTTGGCACTTCAAATTCACCACAACCTCGCATCGCGGGGTTTGCGGGGTGTCCTGCTCACGAAACTCGATCGCGACGGTGCACAGGTGACGAGTCGTCTCGGGGTGTCGTCACCGGCCATCGACATCAGCGGCGACGCCGACGTCTTCGCTCTCGCAAGTGCGCGGATGCCGCTCGACTTCGTCGTCTGCGACGAAGCTCAGTTCTACTCGACGCAGCAGTGCGACGATCTCGCCCGCGTCGCCGACGAACTCGGTGTCGACGTCTACGCATTCGGCCTCATCACCGACTTTCGCGGCTTGCTCTTCGAGGGGACGAAGCGGTTGCTCGAGATCGCCGATCAGCGCACCGAGATGCAGGTCGAGGCCCGCTGCTGGTGCGGCGCACGCGCAACGAACAATGCCCGCCTCGTCAATGACGAGGTCGTCTTCGAGGGTGAAACCGTCGTCGTCGGCGACACGGCCACGACGCGCAAGGAACCCCTGTTCGGTGACGTCGTTCGCTACGAGTTGCTGTGCCGCACGCATTACCGGCGCGGTCAGGTGACCCCCGACGCGAACTAGCGCGACAGACGCGTCAGTTCGTCGCGCCACCGCTCCAGCCAATCGTCGGAGAAGTTCGCGTACGTGGCGACGAATCGCTGCCGATCGGCCTGCAGGTCGGGCTGGCTCCACCATGCCCTCGCGTCCCCCGCGAGCCCCCGCACGAAGCGGGCCGCCTCGCGCGGGTCGTCGTGGATGATTCCGTGTCGGCGCAGTGCATCGACGAGCGGCCGAGCCGCTTCGCGGAAACGGTGGACATTCGGCGGGACGACGCACACGGTCGGCATGTTCATCGCAAGTGTTTCCAACCACGACGTCCCGAAGTAGTTGTGGACGACGAGGCCCGAAGCCGACGCTGACACCGTTCCCGCCACGGAAGGATCGTCGCGTGACACCGATGCACCGATGAGTGCGTGTTCGCGAGTTCCCGAGCGTAGAACCGGCGAAAATCCGGCGCCGTCGCCGAGCTCGGCGAGGAACGTGCGCGTGCTCGCAAGGCACGCATGTGCGTGCTCGGGAAGACAGAACGGCTGGAGTCGGTAGATGACGTCACTCACCTCGAGGCTCATGACGAGCAGCCGCCTATGGTCGCTCGACCCGGCGGAGGCGGGCATTGCCGTGGGCAGCGCTGCGACGTTCGGCCGCGAATCGTTCCACCCGTAGGTGTAGAAGCGATCCGCGGCAGCGACTTCGACGTTCTCCCCGGCATGGACCTCGTCGAGACCGAACTGGCCACCGTGCTGGTGTATTGCAACCGGAGTCTTCGTGTCGGCACAAGCCGCCGAGAGCACCTGAAATGCACTCACGAACTGGAGACCGTTCGCCGAATACACGACCGACGGGGGTCCACCGAGCACTCCGTGGACGTCAGTGAGCACTCTTGCTCGTCCTTCAACGACGTCGCTCGGAAGCAACATGATTGCCAGCGCAAGCAGCGCAGATTTTTCGTCGTTCACGTCGATATCGCAAGCCATTCCATGCCGCCGCACCAAGTCGGGCCCGTGGTGCGCACTCGACGTCACGTCACGCCACCGGGACCACTTCGAACTTCGAGCGACGTGACGCAGCGTCGCGCCGAGTGGCAGCTTGAGGTACGGCTGGGTGATGAGCGCTCCACCGCGCCCCGAGACCGTCGCAATGAGCGTGCGTCGCACCGCAGTACGCACGGTCGTTCGGGTCGGCTTCGGGGTGACGCCGTGGAGCTTCACCGCTGAACTCCGCCCCGTCCGCAACGTCGCCATCGCACGGCGCAGGCCGTGGCGATACTCCCCGTCGGTGACGAAGGTGCGATGGTGGGTGTGAGAATCGGAGAAGACGGGAAGTTCCGCCTCGCCACCGTAGGAATCGCCCGTGAATGACAAACCGTGAACCTGATGTGACAGGTGCATCAGCCAGTGGCCGACCAGCCGACGGGCACTCACCTCGTTCGTCGGCAGTCCGCTGAGCTCGGCGATCGGTTCGACCAGTCGCGGGAGCACCCAGCTGGCGTCGTCTTCGCAACGCCTGATGCTCGCAAGAATCTCGTCGGGGGCCCAGTCGATCATGTCACCGCCAGTGCTGCTGCAACGACGTCTCGTGCACTGGACAAGATGGTGAGAGCGCCCGACTCGACGATTCGCTCCATCTTTCGGAGGTCATCCGACGTGTCGATGTCGAGTCGGATCTCCGGATGACGCAACTCGGGGGGTGCGGCAAGTCCGCACGTCGACGAGATCACAGTCCCGTCAACGAGCGCCAGTGTGACGTGTTCCCGGTGACGCGGCTCGGTCGCTTCCCGGGCCAGCCGCTCGAACAGTGACCTCTCGACGATCTCGGCACCGAGACCGTCGGCGTAGTCACAGCCGTCGTGCGGTCGGTGGTTGAACGTGTATCCCGTACCGCGGCGCAGATGCTCGTCGATCAGAACATCGATGCACCCGGGATCGACGAACGGGTTGTCGGCGCAGACCCGCACGACATGGCGCGCATCGGATGGTCCTGCGGCACCGGCGAACCGGGTGAGCACGTCATCGGACGGTCCACGGTGAACGCGCACCGGATACTTCGCCACTGCAGCAACCAGATCATCGTCGCTTGGCAGATCCGTCGTCGCGACGACAACGTCGCCGGCGCACGTGGAGCGAAGCACCCGTTCCACGACCCACTCGATGATCGGCTTTCCCCCCAGCGGAGCGAGCATCTTCCGCGGGAATCGCGTGGAGCCGAGGCGTGCCTGAACAATGAGCACTGCGTCGCTCATTGTTCCGCTACGTCACTCCACTGGAGAACGTGATCGGTTTCCAACGCATGGCGCGTCGTCAGGCCGATGACATCGTCCCAGAACATCGGACTCACGCCCGTGCCGGGGCGCTTGTAGGTGATGTCGGCTTCAGTGATGACGTGACCGGCGGGCACACCACGGGCGACGACGATGCTTCGCCGGGCGTTGAGGCGCGAGATCTGTTCACTCTCCAACGGTTCCTTGCGATCGGTGGTTCCGAGCAGCGGCACGATTTCATCGACGACGCGCATGAATTGCTTCAGGTCGTCGACGTTCATCGCGTGGTAGTGATCGTTGCCCGGAAGCGACTTGTCGTGGGTGAAGTGCTTCTCGAGGATGACTGCACCCGTCAACCACGCCGCAACGAGGGTGTTCAGGCGCGGCGACGGCACCGTGTGATCGGAATAACCGAGGATGCACTGCGGAAATGCACGACGCAGGTCGTTCAGCATTCGCAGGTTCGCATTTTCGTTTGCCGTCGGATAATTGAGGATGCAGTGCAGGAGTGCCACGTCCTTCGCTCCGGCGGCACGCAGGGTGCGAACCGCCCAGTCAACCTCTTCCATAGTTGAAGCTCCGGTCGAGAGGACGACCGGCTTCCCAGTTCGTGCGACGCGGCGGAGAAGCGGCGTGTTCGTGAGGTCGGCCGATGCGATCTTGAAGAACGACATGAGCGGGGCGAGCATGTCGACGGCATCGTCGTC
>JBIIDI010000096.1:0-6881 GCA_044238425.1 Ilumatobacteraceae bacterium | reverse complement strand
GGTGGTCGTGCCTGGGCCGCCGTGCTCACGTCGATGATGACCGGTCACGCGTACGCCACGAGCGCCCGCATCGCCAGCCGCATGGGACCGTTCGCCGGCTTCGCCGCCAACGAGCGCTACATGCTCAACGTGCTGCGCATGCACCGCGACGCCGATCGCGAGATCGACAACGTCGAAGTGGTGCAGCGCGACCTCGTCGAAGCGGCAACGAACGCCTGGTCGTCGGCCGTGCGCGACGGTGAGGAATACGGCGTGCGCAACAGCCAGGCGAGCGTGCTCGCTCCGACCGGCACCATCGGTCTCATGATGGACTGCGACACCACCGGCATCGAGCCCGACCTCGGTCTCGTGAAGTTCAAGAAGCTCGTCGGTGGCGGCAACATGACCATCGTCAACCAGACCGTGCCGCGCGCGCTGACGAAGCTCGGCTACGAGAAGCCGGTTGCCGATCGCATCGTCGCCCACATCGACAAGAACAAGACGATCGTCGGTTCACCCGACCTTCGCCCCGAGCACCTGCCGGCGTTCGCCTGCTCGATGGGTGACAACGTCATCCATTACGAGGGCCACGTGCGCATGATGGGCGCGGTCCAGCCGTTCCTGTCGGGTGCCATCTCGAAGACGGTGAACATGCCCGAAACGGCCACCGTCGAGGACATCGAGCACATTCACATGTTGTCGTGGGAGCTCGGCCTGAAGGCCGTTGCCATCTACCGCGACAACTGCAAGGTGGGTCAGCCGCTGTCGACGATGAAGAAGGACGACGACAAGAAGGACGGATCCGCCGACGCCGCCACGGCAACGGCCGAGCGCGTCATCGAGCGCATCGTCAACCAGCCGGTGCGTCAGAAGTTGCCGCGTTCGCGTCGCGGTCGTACGTTCGAGTTCCGCGTGGCCGACTGCAAGGGCTTCGCGAACATCGGCGAGTACGACGACGGTCGCCCCGGCGAGATCTTCCTCACCGTGTCGAAGCAGGGTTCCACCCTCGCGGGCATCATGGACTCGTTCGCCAAGAGCGTGTCGTACGGCCTGCAGTACGGAGTGCCGCTGCACGCCTTCGTCGAGGCGTTCATCAACACGCGCTTCGAGCCGGCCGGCATGACCGACGATCCCGACATCCGCATGGCGTCGTCGATCATCGATTACCTGTTCCGTCGCATGGCCGTCGAGTACATGACGCCGGCCGAGCGCGCCGAGCTGGGCATCTACACGCGTGAAGAGCGCATGCAGCCCACCCTGCCCGGCGTCGAGGAATCGGTCGTCGACACCGCCCAGGGAGTCGACGTCATCGCCGACCCAAAGACCATCCCGTCGGCGGGTGAACTCGCTGCGAGCATGGCGGCGGCCGCACCGCACCACGAAGAGTTGAAGCGCGCGAACACCGGCGAGCTGTGCTCGGCGTGCGGTTCTTCGAACATGCGTCGTGCCGGCGCGTGCCACGTCTGTGGTGACTGCGGCAGCACGAGCGGCTGCTCGTAAGTCGACAACGATCGGTCGTCAGTCGTCCTGCTTGCCCAGCGCACGGCACGGCATCGCCTTGATGCCGTTGATGAAGTTGCTGCGCAAGTAGGACGGCTCACCGGTCACCCGTAACCCGGGCAAGCGGCGACGAATTTCGTCGAACGCCACGGCAATTTCGCGCCGTGCAAGGTTCGCTCCCAGGCAAAAATGCGGTCCGCCCGCACCGAAACCGATCTGGTTCGGTTGGATCGGACGCGTGACGTCGAAGCGGTACGGGTCGGAATACACCGCATCGTCGCGGTTGCCCGAGTTGTAGAACATCACGACCTTGCTCCCGGCGGGCAACGACACGCCGCCGAGCTCGGTGTCGCGGGTGGCGGTGCGACGGAAGTGGATGACGGGAGTCGCCCAACGCACGATTTCCTCGACGGCGGTGCGGGTGTGCGCGTCGAAGTTGTCGAACCACGTGCGGCGCTGGTCGGGGTTGTGCGTGAGGGCGTGCATGCCGTGGCTGATCGCGTTGCGGGTGGTTTCGTTGCCCGCAACGACGAGAAGGATGAAGAAACTGCCGAACTCCTGGCTCGTCATGCGCTCGCCGTCGAATTCGCCGTGCATCATGATGCTCGTGAGGTCGTCGGTGGGGCGGGCGAGTCTTTCCTCGCCGTGCGCCTGGGCGTACTGGTACAGCTCGAGGCCGCTGCGCAGCAAGTCGCCGAGCGTCGAGCCGAAATCGGGATCGGTGGCGCCGAGGATCTCGTTCGTCCAGCGCAGGATGCGCGGCGCATCGCCGGCCGGAATGCCCATCATGTCGCAGATGATCTGCAGGGGCAGCGGTGCGGCGAGCTTCTCCACGAAATCGAACTCGCTGCCGTCGCCGTGTTCGGCGAGCACCGTGTCGACGAGGGTGCGGGCAGTGTCACGCACGTAGTCCTCGATGCGGGACACCTCGCGCGGCGTGAAACCCTTCGACACGATCGAGCGGATGCGGAAGTGCTTCGGGTCGTCCATGTTGATCATCGAGCCGAAGAACTCGTTCAATTCGGGGGTGAAGGTGGTGATGTTCGTGCCCTGGCCGCTGCAGAACAACTCGGGGTTGCGGCTCACGTGCCAGATGTCGGCATGGCGGGTGAGCGCCCAGTAGCCGGGCCCGGCGGGGATGTTCTCGACGGGTCGTTCGGCAAAGAAGCGGATCGGTGATTCGCGCCGCATCGTCGCGAACACCGACTCACGAAAGTCGTGCGGTGCGGACCACAAGTCGATGTCGGAGAGGTCGATGCCGTCGAGGTCGACACGCTCCGGCTCGACGTGTCGTGGCGTCACAGTGCGAGGTTATTGCCGCGTGAGCTCGTCGAGCACGGCGTCGCTGAACGCGGGCCACGCAGCGAGCGCCCAGTCGCCGAAGTCGCGATCGCTGAGGGCGACGACGGCAACGTCGACGACCGGGTCGACCCATACGAACGTGCCGCTGCCGCCGAAGTGGCCGAACGTCGACCCCGAGTTGCGGCTGCCCGTCCAGTGCGGATGCTTGGCGCCGCGGATCTCCGGACCGAGGCCCCACAGACACGGATCGAAGCGACCGAGGCCCGGCACGACGCCGTCGAGAGTCGGATATTGCACGCTGATCGCGTCGTTGTACGTGGCACGCGAAACGAGGGTGGGGCGGCGCAACTCGGCGGCGAAGCGCGCCACGTCTCCCACGGTGAGGTGCATGTCGCGAGCGGCCGAGCCGTCCTGCTCGACGTCGTCGATACCGAGTGGTTCGAGCACCGCCTCGGCGAGGTACTCCCAGAAGGGAATCCCGCTCGCTTCCTCGACGTGCGCGGCGATGAGTTCGTAGCCCGTGTTCGAATACGTGCGGCGGCGACCGGCGCTGACGATCGGCATCGGCGCATCGAAGCCGTAACCACCCGCGTGGCTGAGCAGGTGACGCAGCGTGCAACCTTGCTGACCGACGTGGGCGTCGAGCGAGGTC
The DNA here is from genome assembly GCA_044238425.1 of Ilumatobacteraceae bacterium. GTDB lineage: Bacteria > Actinomycetota > Acidimicrobiia > Acidimicrobiales > Ilumatobacteraceae > F1-60-MAGs027. Next base: position 3,448 of record JBIIDI010000096.1, on the reverse strand, counting down.
GTGCCTTCCTCGCAGGCAATGAGTGCCGTCCACGCGGTGAAGAGCTTCGTCACCGACGCGAGCCGGAAGCGGTGGTCGAGGTCGCCGGAGAAGTGCACCGCACCGCTGCGGTCGATGACGCACGCGGCGGCGTTGTCGACCGGCCAGGTGTGGATGTGCGCGAGTGCGCCCGGCGAGTCGGCCACGCCGCTCAGACGCCGGTGCGGATCAATTCGGCGACGCGGAAGGCGAGGTCGAGTGACTGGCGCGCGTTGAGGCGCGGGTCGCACACCGTTTCGTACCGCGTGTCGAGGTCGTCCTCCGACAGCTGCTCGGCGCCGCCGAGGCACTCGGTGACGTTGTCACCGGTGAGTTCGATGTGGATGCCGCCCGGCCACGTGCCCTCGGCACGGTGGGCGAGCACGAAGCCCGTGATCTCGCGGATGATGTCGTCGAAGTGGCGCGTCTTGCGACCGTTTTCGGCGGTGAACGTGTTGCCGTGCATCGGGTCGCACGCCCACACGACGGGATGGCCGGCGTCGCGCACGGCGCGCAACAACGGGCGCAGACCCTCTTCGATCTTGTCGGCACCCATGCGCGTGATGAGCGTGAGGCGACCGGGAATGCGGTTCGGGTTGAGCGTTTCGCACAGCTGCAACACCCACTCGGCCGATGCGCTCGCGCCGACCTTGCAGCCGATCGGGTTGCCGACGCCGCGCAGGAATTCGACGTGCGCACCGTCGAGTTGTCGGGTGCGCTCGCCGATCCACAGCATGTGCGCCGAGCAGTCGTACCACGTGCCGGTGAGCGAGTCCTGTCGGGTAAGCGCCTCTTCGTAGCCGAGGATGAGCGCTTCGTGCGACGTGAACACGTCAACTTCGTGCAGTGCCGAGTTGCTCTCGGTGTCGACGCCGCAGGCGCGCATGAACGCCAGCGCGCGCTCGATCTCGGCCGCCACGGTTTCGTAACGCTGTCCCTCGGGACTGGTGGCGACGAACTCGAGGTTCCACGCGTGCACGCGGTTGAGGTCGGCAAAGCCACCCTTCGTGAACGCGCGCAAAAGGTTGAGCGTGCTCGCCGCCTGGTGGTACGCCTGCACCAACCGCTGCGGGTCCGGAACGCGCGCACCGGGCAGCGGCGCGGGATCGTTCACCATGTGGCCGCGGAACGACGGAATCTCGGTCGAACCGACCTTTTCGGTGTCCGACGAACGAGGCTTGGCGAACTGACCGGCGATGCGACCGACCTTCACGACGGGCACACCCATCGAGTACGTGAGCATGACGGCCATCTGCAGGATGACGCGCAGTTTCTCGCGGATGTTCACCGCCGTGAATTCCTCGAAGCTCTCGGCACAGTCGCCCGCCTGGAGGAGGAACGCATTGCCTTGGGCCACCTGGCCGAGGGAGTTGAGCAGTGTGCGCGCCTCGCCGGCGAATACGAGCGGCGGGAAGGATTCGATCTGCTTCAGGGCGCGGTCGAGCTCGGCAGGATCAGGCCATGCCGGCTGTTGTACCGCCGGCAGTGATTGCCACGAGGATTTCGACCAGTTCTTCGCCATGGTGTGCCGTTGAGGCGAAAATCAGGCTACCGACGCCGTACAGCACAACGACCGCCGGCAGTGCTGCCGGCGGTCGTTGATGGAGTGAATCGTTGTGGTCAGACCGACAGGTAGTCGGGCGCGTCCAAACGCAGCGAGTCAACCGCACGGCTGACGAGGCGTCGGGCGGCCTCGGCGGTGACGCCGAGTTCCTCGCCGACCTCGCGGAAGCTCTTGCGCTCGCCGCCGAACAACCCGAAGCGGGCTTCGACCGCGTAGCGGGCGCGCTCGTCGAGGGTGTTCAGCAGACCGTTGAGCATGTCGTCTTCGACGCGCGACATGACCGCCTCTTCGGGGCTGATGTCGTGGTTCGGAACGAGGTCGCCGAGAGTGGCATCGCCGTCGTCGCCGATCGGCTTGTCGAGCGACACGGGCGTCGTGAGACGGTGCAGCTCGGCGTTCTCCGCCGACAATCCTTCGGCGTCGCCCGAACCCTGGCGCAACGCGGCGCGTAGATTGGCCGAACGGTCACCGGGAATGCGGATGAGGCTGGCCTTCTGGTCGAGCGCACGACCGATCGCCTGACGGATCCAGAACGTCGCGTACGTCGAGAACTTGAAGCCACGACGCCAGTCGAACTTGTCGACGGCGTGTTCAAGGCCGAGGTTGCCTTCCTGAATGAGGTCGAGCAGGTCCATGCCCTGGGGCAACGGATAGCGACGCGCGATCGACACGACGAGTCGCAGGTTGGCGCGAATGAAGCGGTCCTTGGCGCGTGCCGCCTCGCGGATGTCACGCTTCAGCTGGGTGCCGCGCTCGCCCTTTTCCCACTTCGCGCGCGCCAGACGACCGGCCTCGATGGCCTTGGAAAGCTGGCGTTCGTCCTCGGCAGTGAGGAGCGGGACTTTGCCGATGTCGTTGAGGTACAGGCCGATGGAGTCGGACATGGGGGTTCCTTTTGCTTCGTGGGGGCCACCGTCCGGTCAACGTTCCGCCTGTTCGGCAGAGGGGGTTGGGGGTGAACGATGGGATTCGGGGGAACCCAAAACGGTAGGGGAAATTCCCGGGGAGGTCAAGGGGGATGTGACACTTTTTGCCGGTAGAAGCACCACGTCGTGGGCGGGGAGGGTCCCCATATATACGGATGGGGGATCCGGGCTATGAAAGGCGAGCGGATGCCCATTCGTAGACTTTGGGCGTGGCGGAACGGGTGGGGATCCTCGGGGGGACCTTCGATCCACCGCACCTCGGCCACACCGCTCTGGCGCACGGGGTGCGCCGGGCGCTGGGCCTTGACCGTGTCCTCTTGATGGTCGCCAACGTGCCCTGGCAAAAGACCGCCGACCAGGTGGTCACTCCCGCCGAGGACCGCTTCGCCATGGCGGTCGCCGCCGTCACCGGCGAGGAGGGGCTCGACGCCTCGCGACTCGAGCTCGACCGCGGTGGGGTGACCTACACGGTCGACTCCCTCGAGCAGTTGCACCGTGAACGGCCGGGGGACGAGCTGTTTCTCATCGTCGGGTCCGACGTGGTTGCGCGATTGGCGTCGTGGCACCGGGCCGATGAACTCGACACGTTGTGTGCGATCGTCGCCGTACCCCGACCGGGTGCGCCGCGCAACGACCGACCCGGGGTGCAGTGGGTCGATGTCGTCACGCCCGACGTCAGCAGCACGGCGATCCGTGCTCGGGTTGCCGCCGGGGAGTCGATCGATGGCCTCGTTGCGCCCGCAGTCGCCGAGTACATCGCAAACCACGGTGTGTACCGTCGCGCCGGTGCGAGGAACCACGGAGCATGACGGCACTCGTCGAACGCGCACGACGGCGCATCCGCATTGCCATCGTCTCCGGTGTGGTGTCGGCGCTCATGCTTCCGATCGGCGGGGCACTCGCGTGGCAGCGGTTGCTCAACTCGCAGTCGGGTACCTCG
>JBIIDI010000011.1:0-22961 GCA_044238425.1 Ilumatobacteraceae bacterium | reverse complement strand
GATCGGGGTCGTGCACGCCGACGACGACGCGCCGCACACCGGCGTCGATGATCGCATCGGTGCACGGACCGGTGCGACCGGTGTGGTTGCACGGCTCGAGCGTGGAGTACACGGTGGCGCCGCGGGCTGCGTCACCGGCTTGGCGCAGCGCATGGATCTCGGCGTGCATGTCGCCGGGTGCGTGGGTGTGGCCGACGAACCGGCGACCATCTGCGGCAACGACGACGGCACCCACCCACGGGTTGGGCCTGCTGATGAGACGCGCGCGCGATGCCGCATGCATCGCAACACGCATCAACTCGTCGTCGATGTGCTGCATGTTCCTTCCTGCTTCCATCCGGACTGTGACCGTCGGCCCCGGAGTTTCACCGAGTCAGTCCCGCACCGTGAAGTGCGGGAGTCGCGGGCTGTACCGCCGATAGGGAATTTCACCCAACCCTGCAAGAAATTCGTGTTGTGGCCCCGCCTCGCGGCGGTGCGACGCTCAGGCTACCGACGAGGCGACGCGACGGGCTTCGGCGACCGTGAGGGCGACGACGGCACCGATGACGAGCGTTGCACCGATGACGATGCGGCCCGTGAGGCTCTCGGAGAGGAACGCGACACCGGCGGCGATGGTGACGACCGGTTCGACGGTGGAGGCAACCGCCGTGGGCCCGGGGCCGACGCGCTTCATTGCGGCGAAGAACGCGCCCATCGACATGATCGTGCCGATGACGGCGATGATGAGCACGTTGCTCCAGCCGAGAACCGAACTGGGGAAGGTGAAGTCGAGGCTCGCCACCGGCAGTGCCCACATCACGAGGTATCCGGCGAGGGCGCCGAACAATATGACGGTGAGGCCGGTGATGCCGTCGTAGCGCGGCATGATGCGCGACGAGAGCACCACGTAGAACGAATACGTTACCGCACCGGCGAGTGTGAATGCAATGCCGTCCGACTGCGCACCCGACACGCTGCCCGCCGTCAGCGCCACACCGGCGACGGTGGCGACGAGACACACCGAGATGATGCGGTTCGGTCGGTGTCGCAACAGCAGCCAGGCGAGAAGCACGGTGATGACCGGGAAGCAGTAGAAGATGACTGAGACGAGACCGCTCGGCATGCGTTCGATGGCACCGAAGTAGAAGAACGACTGCATGCAGAAACCGACGAAGCCGAGAAGGAAGATCTGCAGCAGGTCGGTGCCGCGGGGCCAGCGCAGATGCCCGACGCGCACGGTGCGCACGGCGAGCAACAACGGTGCGGCGAGTGCGAATCGGGCGAGCATCAAGCCGCGACTGTTCGCGCCGTCGTCGTAGGCGAACACGGAAAACACGGGGTTGATGCCGTACAAGCCCGCCGAGACGAGGGCGAGCGTGATGCCAACGACGCGCGGGTTACCGCGCACGCTCAGCCTTCGTGCTTTCGGCTTTTGCGCGATCACCGCGAATCACCCGGCGGAACACGACCGTGAAGATGATCGCCAGCCCGGCGATGATGAGTCCGAACACCGCGTACTGCAATCCTCCGCCCCGGTCGCCGGCCTGCTCGGGCTGACTGCCGCAGCCGGGCTTGGGGAGCAAACCGATGCACTGCGACGGTTCGTTCTCGAGGTTGTAGTTGAAATCGGGGGGAAGCGTGTCGTCACTGAACGGCACGGTGAGACGAATCATGCGCCATCCAGTCTCGCACGACGGGATCGTGAATTCAGGTCGGGAACTACTCTCGTGACCGATGGCGCGCCACACGACAGTCCTCGTCGTCGACTTCGGTGCCCAGTACGCGCAGCTCATCGCCCGGCGGGTGCGCGAGGCGCGGGTGTATTCCGAGATCGTTCCGCACCGCATTTCCGCCGCCGAAGTGCAACGGCGCCGGCCCGCGGCGATCATCCTGTCGGGCGGGCCGAAGAGCGTGCACGTCGACGGAGCGCCGCAGCTCGATCCGGCGATCTACGACCTGGGCATCCCGATTCTCGGCATCTGTTACGGCAGCCAGCTCATCGCCCGGCAACTCGGCGGCACGGTCGAACGCGGCGATCGCGGCGAATACGGTCGAACGACGCTCACCCGCAGCGGCGACTCGCGTTTGTTGGCGAAGGTACCGACGACCGCCGACGTGTGGATGAGTCACTTCGACGCGATCACGCGCGCTCCCGACGGTTTCCGCGTCACCGCGTCGACGAACGAGGCGCCGGTGGCGGTGCTCGAAAACGACGCGCGTCGCGTGTGGGGAGTGCAGTACCACCCCGAAGTGGTGCACTCGCAGGCGGGTCAGGCGCTGCTCGAGACGTTTTTGTACGATTGCGCTGGAATCGCACCCGAGTGGACGATGGAGTCGATCATCGAGCGCCAGATCGCCGCGGTGCGCGCGCAAGTGGGTGACTCGCGGGTCATTTGCGGACTCTCGGGTGGTGTCGACTCTGCGGTGGCGGCTGCGCTCGTGCACCGCGCAATCGGGTCGCAGCTCACGTGCATCTACGTCGACACCGGGTTGATGCGCGAGAACGAGAGCGCACAGGTGGTCGAGACCTTCCAGCGCAACATCGGCATCGAGCTCATCCATGTCGACGCCGCCGACGAGTTCTTCACCAAACTCGCCGGGGTCACCGAGCCCGAGGCCAAGCGCAAGATCATCGGCGAAACGTTCGTGCGCATCTTCGAGCGCTACACCGGTGGAATCACCGACGCGACGTTCCTCGTGCAGGGAACTTTGTATCCCGACGTCATCGAGAGCGGGGGAGCCGACGGAACCGCTTCGGTGATCAAGAGTCATCACAACGTCGGCGGCCTGCCCGAGGACATGACGCTGCAGCTGTGCGAGCCGCTGCGCGAGTTGTTCAAGGACGAAGTGCGCGCGATGGGGACGCAGCTCGGTCTGCCCGACGAGATCGTGTGGCGTCAGCCGTTTCCCGGCCCGGGGCTCGGCGTGCGCATCATCGGCGAGGTGACGCGCGACAAAGTGGCGATGCTGCGTCGTGCCGATGCGATCGTGCGCGAGGAAGTGCGCCGCGCCGGACTCGAGCGTTCACTGTGGCAGGCGTTCGCCGTGCTCGCCGACATTCGTTCGGTGGGTGTGATGGGTGACGAGCGCACGTACGGTCACCCGATCATCGTGCGTGCGGTGACGAGCGACGACGCGATGACGGCCGACTGGGCGCGCCTGCCGTACGACCTGCTCGAAACCATGTCGTCGCGAATCATCAACGAAGTGCCGGGGATCAACCGCGTCGCCTACGACGTCACCTCCAAACCCCCGGGGACAATCGAGTGGGAGTGACACCTTCGGTGTCACTCCCACTCGATCAATAAACACGTTCTTTCAGGAATAACGCCGAAGGCGTTATTCCCATTCGATCAATGAACACGTTTTTCTGGGGTGACACCTTCGGTGTCACCCCCACTCGATCAATAGATCAATAGAGGCGTGTGGGTGGTCTCGGTGCCGAAGGCATCATTCCCACTCGATCAATAAACGCGTGTGGGGTCTGTTCCCTTGTGAATAGGGGGTAGCGGGGCGGGGCAGGCCTTGTCATCGAACCGTAATAAATAGGTAGGATCATCCCATCGTGATTCGGACCGCCATTGGGCGTGTGCTGACCTCCCGCGCAAGCCGCTTCGCAGCTGTGATGGGTCTCACCGTGACGGGGATGCTTGTCGCCCTGGCGGGGCCCGTTCGTGCCGACTCGGTCGACGACCAGCGCCGGCGGGTCCAGGAAATCGTCGATGAACTCGAGCGGATTGCCTCCCAAGCCGACTCTCTCGGCGAGCGCTACGCCGACACCCTCGCCGAGCAGGAAACGATCGAGGGCAAGATCCGCGAAACCGAGGTGCGAATCTTCGACAAGCAGCGCGAACTGGCGGCAATGCAGGCCGACCTGTCGAACGCGGCGAAGCGGTCGTTCGTCTCTGGTGGATCGGCGGGCAGCCTGTCGAGCATCCTCGGCGGCAGCGGTGGCATGGCCGACGCCGTGAAGAAGGCGTACCTCGGGTCGGTCGCCATGAACTCGGGTGCCGCGAACACCGACCGCCTGCAGGGCCTCATCGACGACATCGCCAAGGAGCGCGCCGCGCTCGAAAAGCAGAAGCGTGAACTCGCCACCCTCGGCACATTCCTCGTTACACGACTTGCCGCCGCCGAGTCGCTCGTCGACCAGTACGAACTCACGCGATCGGACGCCTTGCGCCAACTCGGTTCGCTGCTCACCGAAGAAGAACGCCGGCGTGCACTCGAAGCGGAAAGCCTCGCCCAGCGCGAAGCCGATCGGTTGCGCAACTCGATCAAAGTGACGGCACCGTCACCGCAGGCGAGTGCGGCGATCAAGGCGGCGCTGTCGCAGTTGGGTGTTCGGTACCGCTGGGGTGCATCGAGCCCGGGAAGCGCCTTCGACTGTTCGGGTCTCACGCAGTGGGCCTGGAGCAAAGCAGGTGTGTCGATTCCGCGCGTGTCACGCTCGCAGTACTCGGGTGTCACCCGCGTGCCGACGTCACAGGCACAGCCCGGTGACCTGCTGTTCTCGCAGCAGTCGTTCTTCCATGTCGGCATCTATCTCGGCAACGGACAGATGATCCATGCGCCGCGCACGGGCGACGTCGTGAAGATCAGCACGGTGACGTGGTCGCGCGTGCTCGGCGTCGGCCGACCGAAGTAACGTCCGTGGCGATCCCGTCCGACGCGGCGACGCTTGCCGGTTGGCAGGCGCGCTCGTTCACCGCCGGCGGCATCACGCACGTGAGTTACCGCAAGGGACACGGTCCCGGCGTCGTCGTCGTTCACGAAATCCCCGGCATCACGCCGAGCGTCATGACGTTCGCCGAGGAAGTCGTCGCAGCCGGCTACACGGTGGAGATGCCGTTGCTCGTCGGCGAGGTCGGGCGTGAACCGAGCGGCGCGTACATGGCGGCATCGATGGCGAAGGTGTGCGTGTCGCGTGAGTTCACGACGTGGGCCACCGGTCGTACGTCGCCGGTGGTCTCATGGTTGCGCGCATTGGGGCAACGCCTGCATGCCGATGTCGGCGGCCCGGGCATCGGTGCCATCGGCATGTGTTTCTCCGGCGGTTTCGCCCTCGGCATGATGCTCGACGACGCGATGGTCGCACCCGTGTTGTCGCAGCCATCGTTGCCGTTCGCCTTCGGTGCGCAACGTCGCGCCGACATCGGGTTGTCGCCCGACGATCTCGACCGCGTCGTGCAGCGCGCCGCCGACGGCTGCCAGGTTCTCGGGTTGCGGTACGCGGGCGATCGTCTCGTCGGCTCCCGCTTCGACACGCTCACCGAGCTGCTCGGCGAAGCATTCATCGCCGTTGAATTTCCCTCACGACGCGCGTCGGATCACTCGGTGCTCACGGAGCAGCGTCGCGACGCGGGCGTTGCCGCAGTCCTCGCATTTCTCGCCGACAAGCTGCATCCCGTCGGCGCCTGACGCCACCCGGTGCGGAGTTGCCGCACGTACGGCCCGCCGGCTCCCCGTGCACCCGACAACTAAGGTCGTTCGCGGGGGACGAAATGGCTGCACATGGCGGGAATGACGCTGCCCGTGGAGGGCCCGCGCCGGTGAGCGACTGGGCGCGCGACTTCGACCATCTCCATCCCGCGTACAACGCCAACGTCCATGCCATCTGGGACGAGCTGCGCGGCACGTGTCCCGTCGCCCACACCGAGCGATACGGCGGCACCTGGCTGCCCTTACGCCACGAAGACGTGAGTGCCATCGCCTACGACACCACCCGCTTCTCCTCGATGGCAGTCGTCGTCAGCCCGATCAAGCCGACGGGCGAACTGCGCCCGATGGGCGGTGCCCCGCCGATCACGTCCGACCCACCGTTCCACCACCATGCACGACGCGTGCTACTGCCCGCGTTCTCGCCGCAGAAGGTGGCGCGCATGGAAGACGAGGTGCGCGAGTTCTGCCACGACCTCATCGATCGCATGGGCGATACCGACGTCGTCGACGCCGCCGATCAGTACGCCAAGCACATTCCGCCGGCGGTCATTGCGCACATGCTCGACCTGCCGCTCGAAGACGGCGAGATCTTCCGCGACTTCGTGCACACCGCACTCGAAAGCCAGGCCGAAAGCGACGAGCTGCGCGAAGCCGGCTGGAAGCGCATGGACGAGTACATCGAGCGTCACATGCGCGAGCGTGCGGCGAACCTCGGTGACGACCTGCTCAGTTACCTGCTGTCGGTGCAGGTCGACGGCAAGAACCTGTCCCACGAGCACGTCCGCGGCACGATCGTGCTCATGCTCGTCGCCGGAATCGACACGACGTGGAGCGGCATCGGCAGTACGTTGTGGCACTTCGCGGGACATCGCGGTGATCTCGAGCGTCTGAACGCCGAACCCGGGTTGCTACCCGTTGCGATCGAGGAAATGCTGCGCGCATACGCGCCGGTCACCATGGCGCGCGTCGTCATCGACGACGTCGAGATCGGCGGTTGTCCGATGAAGCCGGGTGACTGGACGTTGCTGCCGTTCCCCGCCGCCAACCGCGATCCCGCGGCGTTCGATCGCGCCGACGAGGTCATCATCGACCGCGAAATCAACCGTCACGCCGCCTTCGGGTTGGGGATTCACCGCTGCATTGGGTCAAACTTGGCGCGTATGGAAATGCGCGTTGCACTCGAAGTGTTCACCCAGCGGTTCCCGGCATTCCGTCTCGACGATCCCGCCGCCGTCACGTGGAGCGTGGGTCAGGTGCGCGGTCCGCGCATGTTGCCGATTCGCATCGAGCGCCGCGCCGCGCGCCCGGCGCCAACGCGGTGAGCGCCGCCGCTCGCGCGCGGTCCCTCGACCTCTCGCAGCTCAACCCCGATCAGCGCGACGCCGTCGAATACGACGGGGGGCCGCTGCTCATCATCGCCGGCGCGGGCTCGGGCAAGACCCGGGTGCTCACGCACCGCATTGCGCACCTCATCGGTCGCGGCATTCACCCGATGAACATCCTCGCGATCACCTTCACGAACAAGGCCGCCGAGGAGATGCGCAGTCGCGTGCGCAGCCTCGTCGGTGAAGTCGCCGACAAGATGTGGGTCGGTACGTTCCACGCGGCCTGCGTGCGCATCCTGCGGGGCAACGCCGAGAAGCTCGGATACCCGAGCGCGTTCACCATCTACGACTCGGCCGACTCGCAGCGCCTCATCAGCTACGTCATCCGCGACTTCAACCTCGACCCCAAGCGCCACCCGGCGCGCGCGGCACAGGCCCGAATCAGCCTGTGGAAGAACGAACTCGTGTCGCCCGCGCGCGCGAACGACGATGCGTTCGGTCCGTTCGAGAAGAAGTACGCCGAGGTCTATGCCGAATACCAGCACCGCCTGAAGCGCGCCGGGGCGATGGACTTCGACGATCTGCTCGTCAACGTGGTCACGCTCTTCCGCGAGCACCCGGGGGTGCTTGCGTCGTACCAGGACCGCTTCAAGCACGTGCTCGTCGACGAGTACCAGGACACCAACGTCGCCCAGAACGAGATCGTTCTGCTCATCGGCAAGGAACACCACAACGTGTGCGTCGTCGGTGACACCGACCAGTCGGTGTACCGCTTCCGCGGTGCCGACTTCCGCAACATCCTGCAGTTCGAACGCGCGTTTCCCGACGTGTACACGGTGATTCTCGCCCAGAACTACCGCAGTACGCAGACCATCCTCGACGCGGCCAACGCCGTCATCATGAACAACCTCGAGCGCAAGCCGAAAGAGTTGTGGACCGAGGTCGGCGCCGGCGACAAGATCGTGCGGTACTACGCCGACGACGAGTACGACGAGGCCCGATTCGTCACCGCCGAGTTGTCGCGTCTGCACAAACGTGATGCGCGCAACTGGCGCGAGATGGCGGTGTTCTACCGCACCAACGCGCAGAGCCGTGTCATCGAAGAGCACCTCATTGACGCCGACGTTCCGTACCGCATCATCGGCGGCACCCGGTTCTACGACCGTCGCGAGGTGAAGGATGCGATTGCCTACCTGCGGTGCATCGTCAACGAATCCGACGAGGTGAGCATCCGTCGCGTCATCAACGTGCCCAAGCGCGGAGTCGGCGACACGAGCCTCGACAAGATCGGCGCCTTCGCCGCCGAGCGCGGCGTCGGTTTGTCGGTGGGGCTGCGCATGGCCGCCGATGCCGGCGTCGGTGGTGCGGCGCTGAAGGGCATTCGCGCGTTCATCGAGCTCACCGACCGACTTCGTGGCGAGCTGTCGGAGGGCCCGGCGCACGTGCTCGCCGAGGTGCTCGAGGCGAGCGGTTACCTCGCCGAGTTGCGCGCCGAGGACACGATCGAGGCACAGGGACGTCTCGAGAACCTCGACGAACTCGTCGGTGCGGCCGAGGAGTTTCCCGACGTCAACGACTTCCTCGAGAAGGTGTCGCTCGTCGCCGACACCGACGAGATCGCCGGCGACGACCGACTCCATCTCATGACGCTGCACGCGGCCAAGGGTCTCGAGTTCCCCGTGGTGTTCATCATCGGCATGGAAGAGGGTGTGTTCCCGCACAGTCGCGCGCTCGCCGATCCGACCGAACTCGAAGAAGAGCGACGCCTCGCGTACGTCGGCATCACGCGCGCCGAGGAGTCGCTGTACTTGTCGCACGCGTGGAGCCGCAACCTGTACGGATCGAGTCAGTACAACCCTCCGTCACGCTTCCTCGAAGAAATCCCCGCCGACCTGCTCGATCGCAAGGGCAACGTCGACACCGGTGCCGACGAAGGTCGCGGTCGTCACCGCGAGACGAACACGTGGGGTGACCGCGAAGTGCCCGCGTTCCGCGGCAAGCAGCGCAGTGTGAGCGCGGCGCTCGGTGATGCCGTACGTTCGGCAGCGGCGCGCGAACCGCGTCGCGACCACGGCCTGCGAATCGGCGACGACGTGCACCACCCGGTGTTCGGCGAGGGCGTCATTCTCGACATCTCCGGCATGGGCGACAACGCCGAAGCGACCGTCCGCTTCCAAGGCGTCGGCACCAAAGTCCTTGCGCTGGCCTGGGCTCCTTTGACGAAGCGCTAGCGCTTCGTCAAAGGAGCCTCATGAACATTGCTCCTTTGACGAAGCGCTGACTATCTAGCGGTCGCGCATGCCGAAGGTGCTGCGCAACGGCGGCACTTCGCGTACCACCCACCGGTCGACGGCGAGTACGAGCAACATCGACAACCCGAGCAACGGCATCACCGTGCCGAGTATGACGGCGGTGACGATGACGGCGCGGGTGAGCCGCGCATCGACGGGTCGCCGCGGAAAGCCGAGCGAGCGGCGCGGACGACGGCGCCAGTACATCACCATCGCCGAAAGCGACGACACGACGGCGGCGATGCACGCGACACCGAGAACGACGCCGTTGACCACGCCGAGCTGACGCCCCATGTGCGAATTCACCCCCCACACGGTGGCGCGGGCGAGCGGACCGTACGTCATGTCCCACCCGAGTTCCTGCACGACGTCACCCGAGTACTGGTCGATGTGCAACGTGCGTTCGTCCTGCGCCGGTGACGGCCACGCGTTCACCACGCTGTACACGCCGACCTCGTCCCACGGCAGGGCGATGGAAAACCCGGGCAGCATTCCGTTGTTGCGCGCGATTGTCGCGACGTCGTCAATCGACAGTGGTTCGCTCGACGCCGCTGGTGCGGCCGACACCGTCGGATCGGAGTTGGGAACGACGGTGCGCTTCGTCGCCCACGTCACGGGGAATCCTGCCGTCTGCTGCTCACCGAGCGCGATGTGGTTCGATCGCGGCTCGGGAGGTGTGTCGTAGCCCGCGCCCGAACGCTCGAGCACGGTTCCCCAGATTTCTTCGCCCCAGAAGCCCGACCACGGCAACCCGGTGACGACGAGATACACGAGCACCGGCGCGAGCAACATGCCCGAGCGACGGTGCACGCTGCGCGGAACTGCACGGCGGGACGAGCTCGCGCGCGTCTTTTCGCCGCGCCGTCGCGGCCACCACAGATACGTTCCCGTCAGCGCCATGATGACGGCCCATCCGCCGGCCATCTCGACGAGGTAATCACCCCACCGACCCATCCACAGCGTTCCGTGGATCTGCGTTGCGACGAAATCGATGCGCGTGTCGTTGTCGATGTACCCGAGCACCTCGGCATCGGCGGGATCGACGTACACCGACAGACTGCGACCCTCGATGTCGGTGATGTCGATCTGAGTTGCGCGACCCGCATCGCGAGGCGGAACGACGCTGTCGATGATGGCGTCGGGGTGCGCGCGCCAGACGCTGTCGATCAATCGTGCGGTCGGCAGCGGTTCGGTAACGGCCGAGTCGAGGTACAACATGTCGCCGTAGGCCCAACGCTCGATCGTCGGCTTCAGGAGGATGATGAACCCCGTCACTGCGAGAGTGAGCAAAACCGGCAGCACGAACCACGCCGCATAGAAGTGCCACCGCCACGCGGCACGAAACCGCAACGAGCGATCAAGATGGATGTCGACGGTTGCCGCGTCGCTCATGATGCCGCCGACGTGCGGTCCGGTGAATCGTCGGCGCCCCGGCTCGTTGCGGAGCCGTCGGACGCTTCCTGCGCTCGGCGCGCATGCACGGCCTTGAGGAACTGTCCGAGCATGTACGTGAGTCCCGCCATGCCGACGATGAACGTGACGAAACTCGCCCACCCGAAACCCGTCGGGCCACCACCGGTTTCGGCCGCGTGCGCAAGCAGTCCCGTCATCATGATTCACCGTCGACGAGAGTGAGGCCCGTATCGCGGCGCGTCGACCGCCGCGGACGCAGCAGTGCCGCCACGAGCACGCCGATGACGACGCCGAGGATGTGCACGCTTTCGAATGCACTCGTCACGTTCGCACCCCTGCCGTCGACGACGACGAATGCGATCTGCACGGCGAGCATGAGAATCGCCAACGGCAATGCGAGGAAGGCCCGCGAGGGTCGATGCGCCACGCTCACGCCGATGATGCCGAAGACCACACCGATCACGCCGTCGCGCGTGAGATGGGATGCGGTCGCCTCGGACACCGCCCACACGGGCGACGTACCGAACAGCCACGGGATGGCGATCACGAGCTGAGCGACGGAGGCAACGAGCAGCACGCCGCGCACGAACGGTGAGCGCCGTGAGTGACGGCGCAGCTCGGTGATGGCAAAGTCAACGTCGCGATTCACGACACGTCCTCGCGAGCCGTACGTGGAGGACCGAATCGTGGCCATGCATCGCGGAACTCGGCACGTGCCCGCGACAGCCGCGATCGCACGGTTCCCACGGGAACGTCGAGGATGGTCGCCACCTCGGCGTAGTCGTACTCGAGGAGATCGACGAGCAGCAGCACTTCACGGTGCTCGAGGCCGAGCGTGGCGAGGGTCGATTCGATGGCGTTGCGTTGCAGCGCGTCGTGCATGTCGTCGCGGCGGGTCGGCAGTCGCTCGACGTTGTCAACGGTCGTTCTCGGCGATCGGGCAGTCCGGCGAACGGAGTCGAGCGCCGTGTGCCGCGCGATGCGCAGGAGCCACGACAGGACCGCACCCTCACCGCGCCAGGTGTCGGCGAATCGCCACGCCTTGACGAAGGTCTCCTGGGTGATGTCACGGGCGAGTGCAGCGTTGCGAACGATGCCGTTGACGTAGCGCCGAACGTCGCCCTCGTGCAGCCGGATCCACTCTTCGACGTCCCGATCGCTGCGCGGCACGCTCGCAGTCTGGCACGGGATTGCGGGGGATCTACCCGCCGCGCCGGACCGTGAAGCGAACGACACCGGAGATGTAGTGACCATCGGCACTGCGCACGCGCCACGTCGCACTGTACTCGCCGTCCGTGATCGCCCTTCCGGGACGGAATGCGACGACAGTGCCGTTCGTCTGCAGCGTCGTTCGCCCGGACACCGCCGGCGTTCGCGCCTTGCGCAACACGATGCGCGGGTTCGACACGGACTCGTTGAACCGCAAGGTGATGGAGGTTGGTGCAACGGTGACGACGGAGCCGTTGCGTGGCGTGGACTCGTCGAGGACGGAGTGTGCCGTCACGGTGGTGGCACCGAAAATCGATGCCACCACCGCAAGCGAAACGACCCAGAATCGCCGCGCGCTGTGCGCGGCCACCGCGGTGGTCATCGCGGCTCAGTGACCGGAGTGACCGGCCGTGTGCGCCGCGGAGCCGGCGGCCATTGCACCGTCACCGTCAAGTACCGACTTTCCGACGACCGCACCATCGTGAGTCAGTGTAAACGTGGCTCCGTCGAGCACTTCGTAGTTCTTGCCGCGCACGGTCTTGCCCCGCACGGGAAGCATCGCGTGCACGTCACCGCGGTCGTCGAGCGTGAGGCGCATCTTGCGCACGACCTTGCCGTCGACTGCGATCGTCAACACGGGCTTTTCTCCCGCCATTGTCGTCGGGGCGTCGGCAATCACGTGCACCTTGCCGTCGTGCGAGCTCGCCTTCATGTCGACTGCGTACGTGGTCACTTTCGGTGCCACGACGAGTGTCGGCAAGTCCGCGCCGTCCCAGGTCGCCGATGCGGTTCCGCAGCGTTGCACGACCTTCATTCCGTAAGTGCCCGCAGTGTCCGGGTACTTCACCGAGATTCCGAAGTCGGCAAACTCTGCGTTGGAGAGCGAGCCTCCGGTCCACGCGACACCGACCACGGTCGTTCCGGACATCTGGCGACTGGCAGTCCAACCCGGAATCTGCTGCGGGCGAACCGACGCGAAGCCCGCGGGGATCGTCACCTCAACCGCGTTGGTCGCCAAGCCACCGGTGCAGCCGTGGGGGATGCGCACGAACACCACGCCGTATCCGCCGGGAGTGGCCGATTCGCCGTAGAGCTGAAGGCTCGCGTGTGCCGACACGGACGCCGGTGCGACGAGCGCGCCGCTCGCGAGAACGGCGGTTGCCACGGCCAGCATGCGCCGGCGACGTGTCACGAACGAAGTGATTGTGTTGATGGTGGTCATGCCCCAAGAGACGCTCGCATCGCGCGAAAAGTTCCGCGTTCTTGCCGTTCGGCGCCGGGTCGGTGTCGCGCCCGGGCGCCGGAGAGCCGTGCGCGAAGGCGCGATCGGGGTGGGGAGAAGGAGTGCTTCGGTTCAGCCGTTGGACAGCGTGCGCAGATCGAGGAGGAGAGTGGTGCGGTTCTCGACGATCGGGCGTGCGTCGACCGGGCGATGCAACGCTTCCACCTCGAGCGTGCGACCTTCGCAGTCGGTGAACCGGCGCGTGCCGATGACGTGCTCGACGAGGCACGTGGGTTCCCGATCGGCCGGGTATGCGTAGTACACCTGCCAGCCGCGCGTCGGATCGTCGCCGACGTGATCGACGACGACCGAGCGCTGGTAGTCGGTGTCGCGCAGATCGGGGTAGAGCACGGGGCCGTCACGTTCGATGATGTCGGCAATCGCCTCGACCGGTCCGACCTCGAAGGTGTAGTCACCGGACCGGGGAGCGGCTTGACGGCGATCGGTGGCGACTCCGGCGAGCAGCCACGTCACCCCGAAGAGCAGTGTGAAGAACACGAGCCCTGCCACGACGGGCACGACGGCGCGGGCCCACGGAGTGCGCAGCCGGGGTTGCTTCACGCCCCCAGTCTGCCCGCGGTCGTGCCACCGCGACCGACGGAGGTGGTCACGGTTGACAACATATACCCCCAGGGGTATCATAAACTCGGAACGAAGGAGCGAGCAATGAGCACGATCGAACTCACGGCGGAAGATTTCGAGGCGACGGTGACGAAGGACGGCATCACATTCGTCGACTTCTGGGCGTCGTGGTGCGGTCCGTGCCGGATGTTCGCGCCGATCTTCGATGCCGCGGCGGCGAAGAACACCGATGCAACGTTTGCGAAAGTGAACACCGAATCGGAGCAGGCGCTCGCGGCCGGTCTGCAGATCGCCTCGATTCCTACGCTCATGGCGTTCCGTGACGGCATCCTCGTCTTCCGTCAACCCGGAGCAATGCCGGCACATGCGTTCGACCAGCTCATTGCCGCCGTGCGCGACCTCGACATGGACGAAGTTCGTCGCGAAATCGCCGCCGAAGAAGCCAACGGGGACGCGAAGTAACGATGGCGTCACGACGCCGAGCCTCCGGTCACGTTCTCGAGAACGTCGATGCGCGACGCGACGTCGCACACCGACTGAAGCGTGCCCACGGTCAGTTGAGCGCCGTCATTCGCATGCTCGACGAGGGTCGTGCCTGCGAGGACATCGTCACGCAGATCGCCGCCGCGAGCAAGGCGATCAACGGTGCGGCATTCACGCTGGTGTCTGCCGGACTCGAAGAATGTCTCGCACAGGGTGGCAAAGCGAGCGACGATGCCACCGAGCGTCTGCGTCGGGTGTTCCTCGCCCTCGCCTGACCGTCACCACTTCTTTACGAACTCTCCCCATCACAGACAGCAAGGAAAGGACCATCACCATGTGTTCACGAGTCACCTGCCCCAGTTGCGCCAAGCCCACCTGGGCCGGCTGTGGTCAGCACATCGAGCAAGCCCTCGCCGGAGTTCCCGTGTCGGAGCGCTGCCGCTGCCGCGAGGAGCGCGCCGCATCGGGTCGTTCGGGCGGGTTTCTCGCCCGATTGCTCGGTCGCTAGGGGTCATCCCCGGCGGCGCGGACTTCAGTCCCGGGGCCGTGCCTGCGTAGGCTTCGGTCTCCGTGAAGCGTCCGTACCGCATCGTCGTCGCCAAGCCGGGCCTCGATGGCCACGACCGTGGAGCCAAGACCATTACGCGCGCGTTACGGGACCATGGCTTCGAGGTGATCTACACCGGTTTGCACCAGACACCCGAACAGATCGCCGAGACCGCGCTGCAGGAAGACGCCGACGCCGTCGGGCTCAGTCTGTTGTCGGGTGCGCACCTCACGTTGTTCCCCCGCGTCATGGACGAGATGCGTACGCGCGGTCTGGAGAACGTCCTCATCTTCGGCGGTGGAGTCATCCCCGATGCCGATGCGCGCGCGTTGCGCGAACAAGGTGTGAGCGAGATCTTCGGTCCCGGATCGTCGTTGTCGACGATTGCGGGCTGGCTGGAGAAGGCGCTCGACGAGCGAGAGAAAGTGAGCAACTAATGGACCTGTTCGAATATCAGGGCAAGCAGTACTTCGCCAAGTTCGGCATTCCGGTGTCGGCAGGCGGAGTCGCCCACACCGTCGACGAGGCGGTGAAGGTCGCCGAGTCGGCCGGGTACCCGGTCGTCGTCAAGGCGCAGGTGCAGGTCGGTGGTCGCGGCAAGGCCGGCGGCATCAAGCTCGCGAACAACGCCGACGAGGTGCGTCACCACGCGGGGAACATCCTCGGCATGGACATCAAGGGTCACCTCGTCAAGCGCATCTGGGTGGAGAACGCTTCGGACATCGCCGAGGAGTACTACGCGTCGTTCACGCTCGATCGTGCCGCAAAGAAGCACCTGCTCATGCTGTCGGCACAGGGTGGAGTCGAAATCGAGGAAGTGGCGGCGAAGGACCCCGATGCGATCGTCAAACTGCACGTCGATCCGCTCGCCGGTCTCAACGAAGCCGTTGCCCGTGACGCCGCGCAGCGCGCGAAGATTCCGGCGAAGGCACTCGACGGCGTGGCGAAGATCCTCGTGCAGCTGTACGACTGCTTCACGAAGGGTGACTGCGATCTCGCCGAGATCAACCCGCTCATCCTCAAGCCGACCGGCGAAGTGCACGCCCTCGACGCAAAGGTGAGCCTGGATGTCAACGCAGCATTCCGGCACCCCGAATGGGACGAGTTCCGCGCCACCGAGGAACTCGACGAGCGCGAGAAGTTGGCGCGTGAGAAGGGCCTCCAGTACATCGGTCTCGACGGCAGCGTCGGCATCATCGCCAACGGTGCCGGTCTCGCGATGAGCACCCTCGACGTCGTGAAGCAGGCCGGTGGGGAAGCGGCGAACTTCCTCGACATCGGTGGTGGCGCGAACGCCGAACTCATGACGTCGGCGCTCGAAGTGATCAACTCCGACGCCAACGTGAAGAGCATCTTCGTGAACATCTTCGGCGGCATCACTCGCGGTGAAGAAGTGGCGAAGGGCATCGTCGAGGCGATGCGCCGCGTCACGTTGCGTGCACCGATCGTCATTCGTCTCGACGGAACGAACGCCGAGCAGGGTCGCGAGATCCTCGCCGCGGCCGGTTTGCCCGCCGACAAGTTGATTTCACGTCCCACCATGCTCGAAGCGGCCCGCACGGCCGTCGACATCGCCAACGGAAAGGCAGCCAAGTAGTCATGGCCATCTTCGTCAACGAAAACACCAAGGTCATCGTCCAGGGCCTCACCGGCGGACAGGGCAAGTTCCACGGCTTGCGCAACCGCGCGTACGGCACGAAGGTCGTCGGCGGCGTCACTCCGGGCAAGGCCGGTCAGGACGTCGAGGGCATTCCCGTGTTCGACACCGTCGCCGACGCCGTGAAGGCAACGGGTGCCGATGCATCGTTCATCGCGGTGCCGCCGAAGGCCGCACCCGCGGCCATTCTCGAGGCCGCCGCTGCGGGCATTGGGTTCATCGTGTGCATCACCGAGGGCATTCCCGCCCAGGACGAGGCGCGCGTGTATTCCACGCTGAAGCGCGACTTCCCGAACTCGCGACTCCTCGGTCCGAACTGCCCGGGTGTCATCAGCCCCGGACGTTGCAACATCGGCATCACCGCCGGAGAGATCGCCCAGCCGCCGACGGCCGGTGGCAAGAACGTCGGCATCGTGTCGCGTTCGGGAACGCTCACCTACCAGGCGTTGTTCGAACTCAAGCAGCAGGGCATCGGTGTGAGCACGTGCGTCGGCATCGGCGGCGACCCAGTCCCCGGCACGTCGTTCGTCGACTGTCTCGCCGAGTTCCAGAAGGATCCCGAGACCTCGGCGATCCTCATGATCGGCGAGATCGGCGGTTCGGCAGAGGAAGAAGCGGCCGAGTTCATCAAGGCGAACGTCACCAAGCCGATGAGCGCGTACATCGCCGGCGCCACCGCACCCGCCGGAAAGAAGATGGGCCACGCCGGCGCCATCGTCTCCGGCGGCAAGGGAACCGCGACGGGCAAGATGGATGCGTTGCGTGCAGCGGGTGTCAAGGTGGGTGCGAACCCCACCGAGGCCGGCGCGCTCATGGCGCAGATCATCAAGTCGCTGTAACGACGTCGCGGCGGCCCTCTTCGCGGGGGAACGCTTCGTAGAATTCGCACGGATGTCGCGCATCGCCGATCTGCTCGCGCGCGGGCGCACCTTTTCCTTCGAGTTCTTCCCACCGAAGACCCCGGAGGCGATGGAGCAGTTGCGCACCACCATCCGCGACCTCGAACCGCTGCACCCGAGTTTCGTATCGGTGACGTACGGCGCAATGGGCAGTACCCGCACGCTCACCCGCGACCTCGTCGTGTCGTTGCGTGCGACGACCGAGATTCCGCCGATGGCGCACCTCACGTGCGTCGGCCATACCCGCAGCGACGTCGACGATCTCGTCAACGACTACACGGCCGCCGGCGTCGAGAACATCCTCGCTCTCGGCGGTGATGCCCCGGAAGACGGCAGCACCCTGCAGAGCGAGTTCCGTTACGCACTCGACCTCGTCGAGCACCTGCGTGCCGGGCACGACGTGTGCATCGGGGTTGCGGCACATCCCGAGGGGCATCCGCGCAGTGCGTCGCTCGACGCCGACCGCCGGCATCTTGCCGACAAGTTGCGTCTTGCCGACTTCGCAGTGACGCAGTTCTTCTTCGACGCGGTGCACTGGCGACGACTCGTCGACGACATGGCGGCGCTCGGCGTGTACAAGCCGATCATCCCCGGCATCATGCCGGTGACCAACGTCGGTCAACTCGAACGCATGGCGAAGATGTCCGGTGCCGAGATTCCCGCGTGGCTCGTCGATCGGTTGCAGGCCGTGTCGACGCCGGCCGACGTGCGCCGCGTCGGTGTCGAGGTGGCGACCGAAGTTGCGGCGCAGCTGCTCGCCGATGGTGCTCCGGGTGTGCACCTGTACACGCTCAACCGCTCGACGGCGACGCGCGAGATCTATGCCGCACTCGGACTCGGTGGCGGTGCATCGACGCCATCGGGGAGTGTCTAATCCGCCATGATCCCGGGCACGCACGTCGGCCAGCCGAAACGGTTGCTCGACTACCAGCCGACACTCGACGGCCTGCGCGCACTCGCAGTGGCGGCCGTCATCGTGTACCACGCGAACAAGTCGTGGCTCGGCGGGGGATTCCTCGGTGTCGAGGTGTTCTTCGTCATCAGCGGTTACCTCATCACGCTGTTGCTCATCGCCGAGGCGCAGCAGAGCGGTCGCATCAGCCTGCGCGACTTCTGGGTGCGCCGTGCGCGGCGACTCCTGCCGGCACTGTGGCTGATGCTCCTTGCCGTCACCGTGTATTGCGCACTCTTCCACCGTGAAACGCTCGGCACGCTGCGCGGCGAACTCGTCGCTGCCCTCCTGTACGGCTTCAACTGGTTCCAGATCTGGGTCGGGACGTCGTACTTCACGGCGTTCGACTTCGTGCCACTGCGTCACCTGTGGTCGCTCGCGGTCGAAGAGCAGTTCTACCTGTTCTGGCCGGTCGTCATGCTCGTCGCCCTGAAGTTCGGGCGACGCCGACTGCCGATCGTCGGTGTCGTCTTCGCCGCATCCGCCGTCGTCATCGCGATATGGATGGCGATGACGTACCGCAGCGGTCAGATCGCCACGATCGGGGAGACGCCGGAGCAGTTCATGGCACTGTTCGGCCACCCCGTGGCGCGCATCGACCTGTTGTTCCTCGGCACGATCTCGCGCGCGGGAGGTCTGTTGCTCGGAGCGGCACTGGCAATCTTCTGGCGTCCGTGGCTGCTCGAGACGTCGCCGATCGGCGCACGGGGTCGCCTGTTCGACGGGGTGTTCGTCATCGGCATGGCGGTGCTCGCGTTGTGCGCGGTGTTCTTCCGGGACGTCGTCGACAAGATCGACATTGGCACGACCGGGTACGACCCGCTGTTCCGCGGCGGTTTCTTCCTCGTCGGTGCGGCGAGCGTTCTCGCGATCGCAGGCGCGATCCATCCGACGACTGTGGTGCCGCGGGCGCTGCTCGCGAACCGCGTCATGACGTACGTCGGCCAGCGCAGCTACGGCCTGTACCTGTACCACTGGCCGGTGTTCCAGTTCTACCGTCGCTTCGCCGGGCGCGGTCTCACGCCGTACGAGTTCGTCGTGCTCGTGCTGCTCGCCCTCGCACTCACCGAGTTGTCGTACCGCTACGTCGAAACACCCATCCGTCGCGGCGAGTTCGGGGCCATCGTGCGACGGTGGCGCGAGTCGATGCGCTCGTCGTCGCGCGGGGTTGCCGTCACCTTCGCTGCGGCGGTGCTGCCCGTGTTCGCGCTCGTCAGTGTCGCCACTGCGAGCGTGCAGCTCAACGACATCAGCCAGAGTTTGCAGGATGCACAGGGCAGCGTCGTCGACGTGCTCGGCGGACAATCGGGTACCGAGCCCGATGCGTCACCCGGTGCGACGATCATCGCCGGCACGCCGGTGACACCGACGACGAGTCTCGACGGTCAGGTCATCGACATCCTCGCCATCGGCGACTCGGTGATGCTCGGCGCGGCGCCGAAACTCACCGCGCGCGGCGTCACCGTCGATGCGATGAAGAGTCGCCCCGTGCGCCAGGCGCTCGAGATCGTCAACTACATGAAGTCGGTGGGTCGACTCGGCCCGATCGTCATCATCCACCTCGGCACGAACAACTCGACGACGACCGAGGTGATGGACGAGATCATGGCGCCGCTCGCCGATACTCCGCTCGTGCTGTTTCTCACCGTTCACGTACCGAGCGAACCGCGACAGACGCGCAACAACGAGATCATCCGCGCACTCGCCGACCGTTACTCGAACGTGAAGATCCTCGACTGGTACGAGGTCGCGCGCCAGCACCCCGAGTACCTGTATTCCGACCGCACCCATCTCAACCCGGTGGGGCAGCAGGCGTACACCGACCTCGTCGTCCAGGCCATCGGGCGCCCCTGAGCGGGTGGCGGCGCCGCCGTTCCGAGAGCAGCCGTCCGGAAGTCGGCCACCTCGCGCTCGGTCTGTCCGGGGAGTAGCCCGCTCCGAGGGGAGCGTCGTCGGCGCGGTCGTCTATCGTCGCATGCCATGTCTTCACCCGTACGCGTTGCAGTGACCGGTGCCGCCGGTCAGATCGGTTACAGCCTCCTCTTCCGTATCGCCTCCGGCTCGATGCTCGGACCCGACACGAAGGTCATCCTCCAGTTGCTCGAAGTGCCCCAGGCACTCGGTGCGCTCGAGGGCGTGAAGATGGAACTCGACGACTGTGCGTTCCCGTTGCTCGCCGGAGTCGAGATGTCGAGCGATCCGAACGTCGCCTTCGGTGACGCCGACGTCGCCCTGCTGGTCGGCGCGATGCCGCGCAAGGACGGCATGGAGCGCAAGGACCTCCTGTCGGCCAACGGCGGAATCTTCAAGCCGCAAGGTGAGGCACTCGCCAAGAGTGCGCGCAAGGACGTGAAGGTGCTCGTCGTCGGCAACCCGGCGAACACGAATGCCCTCATCGCGATGAACAACGCCGCCGGCATCGACCCGCGTCAGTTCACGGCGATGATGCGCCTCGACCACAACCGCGCCATCTCGCAGCTCGCCGCGCGCGTCAACGCGCCGGTGTCGTCGATCAAGAAGATGACCGTGTGGGGCAATCACTCGGTCACGCAGTACCCCGACCTGTCGTACTGCGAAGTCGGCGGCAAGGCGGCGAAGTCACTCGTCAACGACGACGCATGGATCGATTCGACGTTCATCCCCACCGTCGCCAAGCGCGGCGCAGCGGTCATCAAGGCGCGTGGTTCGTCGTCGGCGGCGTCGGCGGCGAATGCGGCCGTCGACCACATTCGCTCGTGGGCGCTCGGCACCCCGGCCGGTGACTGGGTGAGCATGGCGGTTCCCTCCGACGGTTCGTACGGCGTCCCCGAAGGACTCATCTCGTCGTTCCCCTGCACGTGCAGCAACGGCAAGTACGAGATCGTGAAGAACCTGCCGATCGGCGACTACAGCCGCGCAAAGATCGACGCCTCGGTGGCCGAGCTGCTCGAAGAGCGCGATGCCGTGAAGGCTCTCGGCCTGATCAAGTAGTTACTGCTGCTGCGGGCACCGTCCCAAGGGAAGGTGCCCGGTACTCATAGGCTCTCGTGCTCATATGAGCGCTTCAACGATCCTGTTCCTCATCGGGGGGCTCGTCCTCCTCGTACTCGGTGCCGAATGGCTGGTGCGCGGGGCGTCGTCGATCGCCACGCGACTCGGCATCGCGCCGATCGTCATCGGTCTCACCGTCGTCGCCTTTGGCACGAGCGCACCCGAGATGGCGGTGAGCGTCGGAGCGTCGCTATCGGGCAACGCCGACGTCAGCCTCGGCAACGTCGTTGGCTCGAACATCTTCAACATCCTGTTCATCCTCGGAATATCCGCCGTCTTCAGCGGTCTTGCGATCGAGCAGCGACTCATCCGCATCGACATCCCACTGCTCACGGTCATCTCGTTCATCACCCTCGGTCTCGCCCTCAACGGGAGCTTCGGTCGCATCGAAGGCGCGGTGTTCTTCGTCGCACTCCTCGTGTACACCGCCTGGCTCATCCGCAACGCCCGTCGCGAGTCGAAGGCGGTCGAGGCCGAGTACGAGAGCGAAGTGGCCTCCCTCGAGGGCTCGACGGCACAGAAGCCGCTGCTCGTGCAGATCTTCTTCGTCGTCGCCGGTCTCGCCCTGCTCGTACTCGGAGCCGGCTGGCTCGTCGATGCAGCCACTGAGATCGCCAAGTCGCTCGGCGTCAGCGATCTCGTCATCGGTCTCACGATCGTTGCCGCGGGTACGTCGTTGCCCGAACTCGCCACGTCGGTGACGGCGGCCATCCGCGGTCAGCGTGACATTGCGGTGGGAAACGTCGTCGGCTCGAACATCTTCAACTTGCTCGCCGTGCTCGGTGCGTCGGCAGCGATCTCAAAGGACGGAGTCGCCGTTGCCGATGCTGCGCTGCGCCTCGACATCCCGGTGATGATTGCCGCAACGATCGTGCTCATTCCGATTTGCTGGAACGGGTTCCAGATCAAGCGCTGGGAGGGCATTCTTCTCGCGGTGTTTTATTTCGCATACGTCGCCTACCTCATCCTCGAGTCGGGGGAGAGCAGTGCGTTCGAGACCTACCGCACGATGATGCTCATCGTCGTTCCCGTCGTCATGCTCGCCTTCGGTGCCGCCGGAGTGCAGGGCTGGCGACGCCATCGCCGCGGCGCGTAAGACTCAGCTGAAGTCGACGGTGCCGCGCACGGCGGAAAACACGCGGTCGAGAGCAGCGAACAGCGGCTGGGCGGCGATCACCTTGGTGTGATCACCCCGGAACTTCACGCGGCCGTTGATGAATGCTTCCGCGGCGTTCGCCGTTCCCGATGCAATCGACACGGCGGTGTCCCACGTCTGCGTGAACGTGATGTCGGGGTCGGCCACCGCACCGGTGGCGAACGAAACGCCCGACGAGCTCGTCACGAAGTGGTACGTGACGTCACCGTTCGGACCGCCGGTGACCACTTGCACGACTCGGATCGGATGGCTCGCGGCCAGTGTCGCGATGTCGGCGTCCGTGGCGATCACCTGAGCGACGGTGGAGATCCACTCGTCGCTCAGGTATCGCACACCCATGCGCAGCTGCAGTTGGCTACGCGGAAACGAGGCTGTTGCTCTGGCGGCTCGATCGCACGACGGAAGCGATGAGGATGAGCAACGACACACCGGCGATCGACAAACGAGCAGCGTCGTTGTCGCGCAGGTTGATGACCGCCGGGAGGATGAGCAACGCCACCAGGTTCATCACCTTGATGAGCGGGTTCAACGCCGGGCCGGCGGTGTCCTTGAACGGGTCGCCGACGGTGTCGCCGATGACGGCTGCCTTGTGGGCATCGGAGCCCTTGCCGCCGTGGTGTCCGTCCTCGATGTACTTCTTCGAGTTGTCCCATGCGCCACCGGCGTTGCTCAGGTAGTTGGCCATGAGCTGACCGGTGAGGATGATCGCCG
>JBIIDI010000095.1:0-6916 GCA_044238425.1 Ilumatobacteraceae bacterium | reverse complement strand
ACTTCTCCATGCCGTCCTCGTAGCGGTTGAGGACGTGACGACCGTGCAAGCGCTCGGGCTTGTCGATCTTCTCGTCCATCACCTCGGCCTTCTTCTTGTTGCGTCGGAAGACGCGGCCGCCCGAGTACTGGGTGGTGACACGGTTCTTGCGACCGTGCTGCCGGAACGTGACGAGGAATCCGCCGAGGTAACCCATCAGAACTGTGCTCCTTCACGTGCCCGGGTCCGTGCGCTGGTGGCAAAGGCGAGGCTGAGCATCGCGTAACACGCGGCAAGAACGACGACCGCGATGACCGTCGTCGTGATGACGCTCCAACCCTCGCTGCGCGCGAGGCGTTGTGCGGCGAGCAGGAGGAACCACCCCAGCGACGCCGGAATGAGGACCTTCCAACCGAAGTCCATGAGCTGGTCGTATCGCAGTCGCGGCAACGACGCGCGGAACCACACGTATGCGTACAGGAACACGAGCACCTTGAGCACCAACCAGACGGTCCCCTCGAGGGCATTCGGAACGAGCGGGATGTCGAGGATGTAGCCGTTGATGGCGATCGGCTGCGGGCCGCCGAAGAACAGCGTGACGATTAGGGCCGACATCGTCACCGTGTTCATGAACTCGGCGAGGAAGAACAAGGAAAAGCGCAACGCCGAGTACTCGGTGTTGAAGCCGCCGACGAGTTCCTGCTCGGCTTCGACGAGATCGAACGGCGGTCGGTTGAGCTCGGCCGTTGCCGCGATGAGGAAGATGATGAAGGGAACGACCCCGGTCGTGACGACGTGCCACGTGCCGAGCGTCGACTGTGCGGCGACGATGCCGCTCGTCGAGAGCGTGCCGGCGGTGAGAAGTACCGAAGCGAGGGAGAGTCCGAGCGCCGCCTCGTACGACACCATCTGGGCGGATGCGCGCACCGAGCCGAGCAACGGGTACTTCGAGCCGCTCGACCATCCCGCGAGCATGATTCCGTACACCGCGATCGACGAGATGGCGAGAGCGAACAGCACACCCACGTGCGGATCGGCGAGTTGCACGCGCGTCTCGACACCGAACCAGGTGACGATGCCGTCGTTGCCGTCGCGCCAGTCACCGCCGAGCGGGATGATCGAGAAGGCGAGGAACGCGGGGACGAAGGAGAGGAACGGTGCGAGAGCGAAGACGAACCTGTCGGCGCGGCTCGGAATGATGTCTTCCTTGAAGAACAGCTTGATTCCGTCGGCGAGCGTCTGCAACAGCCCGAACGGACCCGCCTTGTTCGGACCGACGCGGTTCTGCATGCCGGCGACGACCTTGCGCTCGAACCACACCATGAGCATGGTCGCGAGGAGCCCCGCGACGAACACGGCGAGGACCTTTATGCCGACGATCGCGAGGTTCTGCCAACCGAAGTCGCCTTGCAGCGCAGGATCGAGGGCGATCATCGCACAACCTCGATCGTCACGTCGGTGACGTCGGCGGCGCCATCGATGAGCTCGCGTACGTCGGGACCGTTCTGGTGCAGCGGCACCCACACGGTTCCGCGCGGCACGCTGACGTCGGCATGCGCCGGCAGGGACACCGAGGTGCGTTGGCTGACGAGTCGAACGTGTCCGCCCGCTGCAACACCGACGTGAACCATGTCGGCCGGGTTGAGGAACGCGCGGGACTCGCCGACGAGCGGTGCGAGCGATGCGCTGCGAGCGGTGCCCACTGCGCCGTCGTACAACTCGCGCGACACGACGAGCCTGTGGTGGAACCCGAGTCGTTGCGCGGGCGTGCGCGATGAACGCGACATCGTGACGGGTTGCGGATGGATGACGACCACACCGTCGTGGCGCACGGCTCGCGCATCGGCGGCGGGAGCGAAAGCGGGAATACCGGTGACCAGGGCCGCATGCGCATCGGCATAGGTGGTGACGCCGAGATCGACACCGAGTTGGGCGGCCAGCTCGACTGCGATCATCCAGTCGGGGCGCGACATTCCCGTTGCCGTCACCTTTTGTGCGACGTCGCTGACGCGACCCTCGAGATTCGTCGTCGTACCGACCTTCTCGCCGAAAGCGGCGGCGGCAAGCACGACGTCGGCGCGAGCCACTGACGCGGTGCGGTGCGTGTCGACGGCGATGACGCTGCCGACGCGGGCGAAGGCGCGACGCACGAGGTCGG
Source organism: Ilumatobacteraceae bacterium (assembly GCA_044238425.1). Classification (GTDB taxonomy): domain Bacteria; phylum Actinomycetota; class Acidimicrobiia; order Acidimicrobiales; family Ilumatobacteraceae; genus F1-60-MAGs027. The sequence continues at coordinate 4,779 of JBIIDI010000095.1, read as the reverse complement.
CATCGGGTACGTCGCTGAGCGGATCCGCTCCGAGCAACACGAGACACTCGATGCGTCCAGCGGCGGCGGCTTCGAGCATCCCGACGGTGTCGAGGCCGTTGCCGCGCGGAGCAAGACCGGCGAGAACTGCACCGCGCACGTTGGCCCGGCGCAACACGGGAAGCACGCGCGCATCGGGAGCTGCGGCGAACACCTCGGCGAGACCGTGCAGGACGAACTCGGCCGACTCGGCAAGGTTCGTACGTCCGACGACGACCGTGACGGCTCCACGACGCAACTGCTCCGTCACCACGGGGTTCGCGACGAGGTCGCGCACCGCGCGCGACTGGTCACCGGATTCGCACGTGACCGACTGCCACGCGTACGGAGTGAGACCCGACGCGCGAGTCGTCACCTCGATGATCCTCGCGCGACGCTTCTGCGCGGCATCCCGCAGGCGCAGGTAGAACACCGGGGCCTCTTCCTTGAGGTCGGGTGCGAGCAGGATGATGGTCGACGATGACGCCGCGTCGGCGATCGTCGCCTGCGGGAGGGCGAACACTTCGTTGGGCAACCCGTCGGCGAGATGCGCATCACGATTGGTGATGCCGACCGCATCGGCGAGTCGGGACCACATGTACGCGTCCTCGTTGGTGCCGCGCGCACCGCCGATGATCCCGATCGCATTCGCGCCCTTGGCCTGATCCGACAGGGTCGTGCGCAGCAAGCGACCGGCGCGCTCGAGAGCCGTCGCCCAGTTCGTTGCAACGAGTTCGTCGCCCTCGCGAACGAGCGGCGCCGTGATCCGGTCGTCCGAACGCAGAGCCTCGAAGTTGAAGCGCCCGCGGTCGCACAACCAACCCCAGTTCACCGACTCGACGTCGACACCTTGGTAGCGCACGATCTCGTCGCGGCTACTCTGCACGACGACGCGACAGCCGACGGAGCACGTCGTGCACGTGCTCTCCACCTGCTCGAGGTCCCATGGGCGGGCCTTGAAACGGTACGGAGTTGCGGTGAGCGCGCCGACCGGGCAGATCTGCACCGTGTTGCCGGAGAAGTACGAACTGAACGGCTCGTCGGGGAAGGTCATCACCTGCGTGTTGTTGCCGCGGCTGGTGAACGAGATGAGCGGGTCACCGGCGACCTCGTCGGCGAATCGCGTGCACCTGTCACAGAGGATGCAGCGCTCACGGTCGAGGTAGACGAGCTCGCTGATCGGGATCGGCTTCTCGTAGTGGCGCTTTTCCTCGACGAAGCGACTTTCGCCGGGTCCGTGCGAGAAGGCCTGGTCCTGCAACGGGCACTCGCCGCCCTTGTCGCATACCGGACAGTCGAGCGGATGGTTCGCGAGCAGCAACTCGAGCACGCCTTCTTGCGCCCGCTTCACCGTGTCGCTGTTCGTCGTCACCGCCTGCCCGTCGGCCACCGGAGTCATGCACGAGACGACCATCATCTTTCCGCGCGGACCGTCGACTTCGACGAGGCACTGACGACACATGCCGACGGGCGACATGCGCGGGTGGTAGCAGAAGTGGGGAACGTACGATCCCGCGTCCTGGCACGCGTCGATGACGAGCTGACCCGGCTGCGCTTCGTGCGCGCGACCGTCGATCGTCACCGAGACCGTCGTCTTCGGTGCCGCGGTGTCCGCGGCGGACGTGTCAGCCATGGCCCACCACCGCGTGACCGAAGATCGGTTCGACGCCGTCGATTGCACGACCGTGCTCGACGTAGTGCTCGAACTCGTGGCGGAAGCGACGCACCGCCGAGGCGATCGGCGACACCGCCGAGGGACCGAGCGGACAGATCGTCGTCTGTCGCGGCGGCCACGCGATGCCGGGGCTGATGCTTTCGCTGATTTCCATGAGCAAGTCGATGTCCTGCGCACGACCGTGACCGTCGAGCATGCGCTTCAGCACCTTCTCCAGCCAGTTCGTTCCCTCGCGACACGGCGTGCACTTGCCGCAGGATTCACGGGCGAAGAAGCGCACGATACGCCAACAGGCGGCGACCATGTCCGTGGTGTCGTCCATGACGACGATCGCACCCGACCCGAGCATCGATCCGGCCTTGTCGACAGTCGGCTTGTCGAGCGGCATGTCGAGGTGCTCGTCGAAGAACCACATTGCCGATGCACCACCGGGAATGAAGGCCTTCACCCGTCGCCCGCCGCGCACGCCGCCGCAGTACTCGTCCGCTTCGAACAACATGCGGAAGGTCGTCACACCGTTCGGCACCTCGAACACGCCCGGGCGGTTGACGTGTCCGCTCACCGCGAACATGCGCATGCCCGTCGACGTCGGCGCACCGATCTCCTTGAACGAGGCACCGCCGCGACCGACGATCCACGGAACGTTCGAGAGCGTCTCGACGTTGTTCACGATCGTCGGCTGCATGTACAGCCCCTTCACCGCGGGGAAGAACGGGGGCTTCAGGCGAGGCATGCCGCGCTCCCCTTCGAGACTCTCGATGAGTGCCGTTTCCTCGCCGACGATGTACGCGCCAGCTCCCCACGTGAGCGTGATGTCGGCCGAGAAATCGGAGCCGCACACGTTGCGTCCGACCATTCCGTTCGCATACGCATCGTTGAGGGCGGCCGCGAGACGTTCCTGTGCAAGCGCCATTTCGCCGCGCACGTAAAGGAACGCCTGCGGCGCGTTCAGCGCGTAACACGCGAGCATGATCCCCTCGATGAGTTGGTGCGGGTCGCGTTCCATGAGCAGCCGGTCCTTGTATGTGCCCGGTTCGCTCTCGTCGCCGTTGATGACGAGGTAGCGCGGGTGCACGCCGGCGGGGAGGAATCCCCACTTCGTTCCCGCCGGGAAACCGGCACCGCCGCGGCCCTGGATCTCGGCCGCCTTCACCTCGTCGTGCACCTGTTGCGGCGTCATCGACGTGACGGCCTTGCGCAACGATGCATAGCCGCCGGTGCGCACGTAGCCGTCGTACGTGTGACCGTCGGCCTGGTCGAAGCGCGCCGTGATGAGTCGGGGTCCGGTCGGCACTGCGCTCATCGTTCGTCGGCCTTTCGTTGTGCCTCGACGCCGGCGTTGCTCCAGCGGTCGGTGGTGCGCTGTCGCACGGTGGCGAGGGTGCCGTGTGCCGGCACGTCGCTGCGACGCCCGGCCGCGAGATCGTCGACGAGCGCGTCGAACGATTCGGGCGTCACCTTGTACTCGTAGCGGTAGTTCACCTGCAGTGCCGGTGCCTCGGTGCACGCCGCGATGCACTCGACGTCCTCGAGCGTGAACTTTCCGTCGTCGGTCGTGCTGCCGGCCTTGATCCCCAGCTTCTCCTCGGCATGGTGGAGGAGATCCCACGCACCGAGCAGCTGGCACGAGATGTTCGTGCACACGTTGATGCAGTAGCGACCGACGGGCTGGAACTTGAACATCTCGTAGAAGCTCGCCGTTCCGTACACGTCGGCAGGCGTCGTTCCGACGAGTTCGGCGATGTGCACCATCGCGTCCTGCGTAACGTAGCCGTCCTGTTCCTGCGCGAGGTGCAGCAGCGGGATCGTCGCCGACTTGCGCCGCGGAAAACGTCCGATGATCTCGTGCGCGATCTCGACGTTGGCCGCCGACAGACGGCTCATCGGTCGACCTCGCCGAGAACGGGATCGATCGACGAGATCACTGCGACCGCGTCGGCGACCAAACCACCGCGCATCATGTGCGGCAGGCACTGCACGTTGACGAAACTCGGTGCCCGCACGTGCATGCGGTACGGGGTCGACGATCCGTCGCTTGCGATGTAACACCCGATCTCGCCGCGCGGTGACTCGATCGCCACGTACACCTCACCCTCGGGAACCTTGAATCCCTCGGTGAAGATCTTGAAGTGGTGGATGAGAGCTTCCATCGACTCGTCGATGCGGCCGCGCGGTGGCGGAGTCACCTTCTTGTTCTGGATGCGGTAGTTGCCCGCGGGCATCCTGTCGAGGATCTGGCGCACGATGCGCATCGACTCGCGGATCTCCTGCAGACGAATCGCGTAACGGTCGTACGCGTCGCCGTGCACGCCGACGACGACGTCGAAGTCGACGTCGTCGTAGCGAAGGTACGGGATGTCCTTGCGAAGGTCCCACGCGATACCGGTCGAGCGGAGGATCGGACCCGTGGCGGCGAGAGCAACGGCTTCGTCCTGCGTGATCACACCGACTCCCTGGAGACGTTCGCGCCAAATCGGCTGACCCGTCATCAACACTTCGTATTCCTCGAGTCGGGGCGGGATTTCGTCGAGCAAGTGGAGCACGTCGTCGCGCCATCCGGCGGGCAGATCCGCGGCGAGACCACCGGGGCGGATGAAGTTGTGGTTCATCCGCAGTCCGGTCACCTTCTGGAAGAAGCGCAGCACCTGCTCGCGTTCGCGCCAGCCGTACAGCATCATCGAGACTGCGCCGAGGTCCATGCCGTTGGTCGCCATGAACAGCAGGTGACTGCTCATCCGGTTGAGCTCCGACAACAGCATGCGCATCCACACGGCGCGTTCCGGGATCTCACCGTCAATCCCGAGCAGCTTCTCGGTGGCCATCGAGAACACGAGTTCGTTGTTCAACGGCGAGAGGTAGTCCATGCGCGTCACGTTCGTTCCGCCCTGCATGAACGTGAGCGACTCTCCCGTCTTTTCCATTCCCGTGTGCAGGTAACCGATGATCGGCTTGCAGCGCAGGACGGTCTCACCCTGCAGTTCGAGCATGAGGCGCAGAACGCCGTGCGTACTCGGGTGCTGCGGACCCATGTTGATGATCATCGTCTGGTCCTCGTCCGGATCCGACTCGATCCCGGCGAGAGCCGC
>JBIIDI010000010.1:0-23264 GCA_044238425.1 Ilumatobacteraceae bacterium | reverse complement strand
ACCGGTGCCGGCATCGGTGCGCGCCATCCCACCGCGTTCCAGCCGCGTGAGAACGGGGTGAACACCGCGTACGGCGTGCCGTCGGGCTTGCGCACGGTACCCGGCTGCACCGCGTACGGCGTGCCGACGCGTTCGAACCGCACACCCATGGTGCCGAGTCGTTGCGCCACCTCGTCGTCGCGACGCGATCCGTACGGCGCGAAGTCGCCGCTCACCGTGACGAGGTCGGCACCGACGTCGCGGGCAACTCCGGCGACGACGTCGCGCGGGTCGCCGTGGCGCACGACGAGCGCGCCGCCGAGTTGCTCATCGAGGTCGCGCAACGTGCGGTACATGAACGCAAGGCGCGCCGCACCGGAGCGCTGCAGGAAGACGGGGTCGAGGACGAACAACGGCGTCGTCGTCCCGTGCGCGAGCGCGGCCGCGAGCGCCGGATGATCGGCGACGCGCAGGTCGCGGCGGAACCACATCACCGCGTCGGCCATGTGGCGAACCTACTTCCGACGCAACGCCACGACTGCGACGCAGAGGAGACAAATGACGCCGCCGTACGCCATCGACCACTCGAGCGAGACGTAGTCGGCGATGAGCCCCGTGATCGGGCCGCCGATCGGAGTGCTGCCGAGAAACGCGACCGCGGTGAGCGCGAGCAGCCGTCCGCGCATGTCGGGCGGCGACTCCTGCTGGGAAATCGCACTTCCCGCAGCGATCATCGCCGCGCCGGCAGCGCCGAGCGGCAGGCACAGGAGCAGTGCGACGATGAGCGTCGGTGCGAACGCAACGGCGATGTTGCACACTCCCAAGAGCAGCACGTTGCCGGCGAACCATCGCAGCCTCACTCGACCGAGACGCGCCGTGACGAGTGCCCCGACGATGCTGCCGATTCCCGTGACGGTGAGCAGGTACCCGAACGCGGCACCAGCTCCCCACTTCACGTCGGCGAGCTTCGGGAACACGACCTGGTAGTTGAACGCGAACGTGCTGACGATGACGTTGACGGAGAACATCGTCGCAAGCACGCGGTTGTGGCGCACGAAACGCAGCACGTCGCGTACCGGTGAACCGCCCGCCGGGCGCTTCACCGCCGGAATCATCTCGCTGCGCCGCAAGCCGACGATGCCGTAGATCATCGCGGCGAAGGAGACGCCGTTGATGATGAACAACCACGACGTTCCGAGCGGCCCGATGAGCAGTGCGGCGAGTGCCGCACCGAACACCCGCGAACCCGTCATGACGGCGGTGTTCAGCGACATCGCGTTGGCCACCTGATCGGGCGGCACGAGTTCGGTGATGAGACCGCGACGCGCGGGATTGTCCATTGCGCCGACGACACCGAGGAACAGCGACAGCACGTACACGACCGGCAGGCTCACCCAGCCGGCGAGGTCGAGCACGCCGAGCGTGAGCGCCTGCACGGCGAGCAACACCTGCGTCCACAGCATGATCGTGCGCCTGTCGTAGCGATCAGCGAACGCACCCGCCCACGTGCCGAGGAGCAGCATCGGCAGGAACTGGAATGCGACCGTGTAGCCGAGATCCGACGCTTTGCCCGTTAGTCGGTACACGAGGTACGCGGTGGCGGTGAGTTGCAACCACGAGCCGATGCTCGACAACAGCAAGCCGGCGAAGTACAGCCGCGGGTTGTACTGACGAAGCGACCGGAACGTTCCACCGCGCTTCAGGGACTCGCCGTGACCCTGCACCCCGTTCGGCACGGGGAGCGCCGTCTCAGTCATCGAGTTTCAGCGCCGAGATGAATACGTCGCCGGGCACCTCGACGCGCCCGATCGCCTTCATCTTCTTCTTGCCTTCCTTCTGCTTCTCGAGCAGCTTGCGCTTGCGCGAGATGTCACCGCCGTAGCACTTCGCGAGCACGTCCTTGCGCTTGGCTTTCACGGTTTCACGGGCAATGACCTTGCCGCCGATGGCCGCCTGGATCGGCACGTCGAACATCTGCCGCGGGATGAGCTCTTTCAGCTTCTCGCACATCCGTTTGCCGTAGTCGTAGGCCTTGTCACGGTGCACGATCGTGCTGAACGCATCCGCCGGAATTGCGTTGAGCAGCATGTCGACGCGCACGAGATCGGACTCGCGGTACCCGCTGAGCTCGTAGTCGAGACTCGCGTAACCCTGCGAACGGCTCTTCAACTGGTCGAAGAAATCGACGACGACCTCGGCAAGCGGGATGAGGTAGTTCATCTCGACGCGTTCCGGTGACAGGTATTCGAGCTTGGTCATTTCGCCGCGGCGGGACTGGCACAGTTCCATGAGGGCGCCCGTGTAGTCCTTCGGGGTGATGATGCTCACCTTGAAGAACGGCTCCTCGATGCTCGCGATGTTCACCGACGGTGGCAGCTCGGCCGGGTTCTCCACCACCTCGACGGCACCATCGGTCTTCAGCACGCGGTACTGCACCGATGGTGCGGTGGCGATGAGAGCCAGGTTGAACTCGCGCTCGAGACGCTCCTTCACGATCTCCATGTGCAGGAGTCCGAGGAAGCCGCAGCGGAACCCGAAGCCGAGCGCACCCGACGACTCTGGTACGTACGAAATCGACGCGTCGTTCAGTTTCAACTTCTCGAGACTCTCGCGCAGCGTCTCGAAGTCGTCGGCGTCGATGGGGAACAAACCGCAGAACACCATCGGCTTCGGATCGCGGTATCCGTCGAGAGCGGTGTCGGCCGGACGCGACACGTGGGTGACGGTTTCACCGCTGCGCGCCTCACCGACGTCCTTGATGCCGGCGATGAGGTAACCGACCTCCCCCGGTCCGAGTTCGTCGACGGGCGTTGGGACGGGTCGTCGCGCACCGATCTCGAGTGCTTCGTGCGTCGCGCCGGCCTGCATGAAGCGCAGCGCGTCGTGGTTGCGCAACCGACCGTTCATCACGCGGATGCTCGAGACGACGCCCCGGTACTGGTCGTACTGACTGTCGAAAATGAGAGCCTGCAGAGGCGCGTCGGCGTCACCCTTCGGCGCGGGGATGCGGGCGACGATCGCATCGAGCAACTCGGGCACGCCTTCACCGGTCTTCGCCGAGATGCGCAGGATGTCCTCGGCCGGGATGCCGAGAACCTTTTCGATTTCCATCGCGTAGCGGTCGGGATCGGCGGCCGGCAGGTCGATCTTGTTCAGCGCGGCGACGATCTCGAGATCGTTCTCGAGTGCGAGGTAGCAGTTGGCGAGAGTCTGGGCCTCGATGCCCTGTGCCGCGTCGACGACGAGCACGACGCCCTCACAGGCAGCCAGTGACCGGCTCACCTCGTAACCGAAGTCGACGTGACCGGGCGTGTCGATGAGGTGCAGCGTCGTGTCCTTCCACGTGACGCGCACGTTCTGGGCCTTGATCGTGATGCCGCGCTCGCGCTCGAGATCCATCGAGTCGAGGTACTGGGCGCGCATGTCGCGGGCCTCGACCGCCTTCGTCAGCTCGAGGATGCGGTCGGACAGCGTCGATTTGCCGTGGTCAATGTGGGCAATGATCGAGAAGTTGCGGATGCGGGACAGTTCCATGGGGGGCTCGGCACACCGCGCACGAGGCTGGCTGCAACGACGATGCTACCCCTGCGGCCCTTGCGGGTATTGGCGTTGCGCCGCGTCGCTGGTAGCGTGACACGGCCATGGCAAACATCAAGAGTCAGAAGAAGCGCGTCATCACCAACGCCAAGCGCACCGAGCGCAACAAGGCCGTGAAGAGCGAGATCCGCACGCGGGTGAAGAAGGCACGCGACACCCAGGGCACGCCCGAGAGCGGCGAAGCACTTCGCCTCGCCGTCAAGCGACTCGACATGGCAGCCGCAAAGCGGATCATTCATCCGCGTCAGGCAGCGCGCAAGAAGAGCCGCCTGATGAAGCAGCTCAACGCCGCGAAGTAGTTCGCGACTTGGGTCGGGTCGAACCCGACCCACCCAATCTGCTCAGTCGAGCAAGAAGAATTTCTAGGACGATCTCCTCGTCGAGACTCTTTCCCCCGCGCAGGTCGCGGTCCGCGCGCGCGAGCAACCCGATCGCTTCGACGGTGCGTCGCGCCCCGATGCGCCGCGACAACTCGAGGTACTTGCGGGCCTGGAACTCGCTGCGCGACGAGATGACCGACATCACCTCGGGAACCGCCGACGCACCCGACCCGTCGAGTCGCAACAGCTTCGCGTAGTGGTTGTGGAGGATCGACAGGATCTGGAACGGGTGGTACTCGCCGCTGCGCACCATGCGCCGCAGCATCGACAAACTTCGCGGTGCGTCACCGGCATCGAGTGCATCTGTGAGATCCCACGGCTGCACGCTGCCCGCCTGACCGAGGAACGGCTCGACGTCGTCGAGCCCGAGTCGGTGCTTGTCGCCGTACGTCGAGCGCAGCACCTCGACGAGACCGGGTAGTCGCGCCGAATCCTGGCCGAGCCAGTCGATGATCTCCTCGAGGGCAATGGCGTCGATCTTCATTCCCGCCTCGGTGAAGTGCGCCTTGTACCAGTCGACGAGTTCCTTGCGCCGCTGCGGCGCCGACGTTTCGTAGGTGGTCGCACCGTTCTTCTTCAGCGCATCGGCGAGCGCCTTCGGCAGACGCCCGGTGGCCGTGACGACGAGATGCGTCGACGGTGACGGTGCCGCCAGATACGCAACGAGCAGCGAGGCGTCGAGCGGCGTGACGTGGGCGTTGCGCACGACGACCACCCGCGATTCGGCGAACAACGACTGCGTTTCGGCGGCATTGACGGCAGCGCGTACCCGCGCGTCGCGGTCGTCGGCCTGCGCCTCGGCGAGGTCGTGCGACTCGAGCATCGCCGAGCGGTCGCCGTCCCCGACGAGGTCGTCGATGAGTTCGCTCAGCTTCGCCGAAACGAGACGTTCATCGTCGCCGGTGATGAGGTAGCTGGGCACCTCCCCACTCTTCCACGTTCGGCGTCACACGGCCGATCCGGCTGCGGGAATCACCCCGTCACGGTCGGTGCGCAATCGACGCCGCCGCACGATCGACGCGACGCAAGCTCCGTACGCGACCACCCACGCGAGGACGTTGACGCCCGGTGACGGACTCACCCGCTCGGCAACGACGGCGACCCACCAGATCGCGCGAACCCCGATGCGCACCGGAACGAGCGCAGCGTGGACGACTCGGTCGACGATGGCCGATACGACGTGAGCACCACCGGGATCGAGCATCGACGCGGCGAACGATGCCAACCCGTCGAGCGCACCGCAGGCAAGTACCAACGGCAATCCGATGACCATGACGCCCGATGCGATCGGCACGGCGAGGACGTTGGCGGGCACGGCAACGATCGGCAACGAGCCAAACCACCACAGTGCGAACGGCGCAACGGCGAGTTGCGCGGCAACCGTCGCCGACGCGACTCGGGCCACGGCACCGGTGCCGAAGATCGGCGCGAGTCCGGGGGTGAGAAAGACGAGACCCGCCGTCGCGGCGACGGACAGCACGAATCCGACCGAACGCACGAGGAACGGATCGACGACGAGCAGCACCGCGACCGTCGCAAGAAGGGCTCGGGCGGCACCGACGTCGCGTCCGTACGCCGCCGCAGCGCGGACGATGACCACCATGACGGACGCCCGAACGACGCTCGGCTCGAGACGGGTGACGAAGGCAAAGAGAGCGACGACGAGAACGATCGCGGCAACACGCGTCGACCGCCGCCGACCGGCGATGAGCGGCGCGACCCAGGCGAGAACGAGCGCCACGTTCTGCCCCGACACCGCGACGAGATGACCCATGCCGGCTGCGCGAAAGGCGCGCACGAGCTCGTCGGGGTGGTCACGGTCGTCACCGACGAGCAGTCCGCGCAGAAGTGCCGCATCGGTGTCGGGCAATCGCGACGTGATGTCGGCAATCACCGTGTGGATCCTCGACACCATGCGGTACATCGGCGCCGGCGGAACCTCGAGGGGAACGACGTCACGGGCGACGATCTCGCCGGCGACATGGTCGGCGATGTCCCGTCCGCGCAGCGTCCCGAGGGCGCGCCGCTCACCCACGACGTGCAGGTGGTCACCGGTGCGTCGCATAACGACGGCTCCCCGGGCACCCGAGCGCACGACGAGCCGGTATCGCCACGAATCGTGGCTGACGAGAAGCACGACCCCGCCGCGCACCGGACGCGGATCGTCGACGATGCGCACGACGTCGTCGATCGGTCCCGTTGGTACGTCGTCGAGTCGCGACCACTGCACCGCACCGTGCGCGACCACCGCAGCAGCAAGGCCCGTGATGAAGAGAACGCTGCGCAACCACGCACGATGCCTACGATGGCCACGGTGAACTCCAGCCGTTCCACCGCGAAGAATCGCGCCGTCTCCGCCCGTCCCGCCGCCGTCGACGGCGACGTCCCCGTCGCAATTCCCGGCCTCGAGGAGAGTCGCGAGTCGGTGCGGCGTCGTGGTCCGGTCTACACCGTTGCCGGCGCCGCTGTCATCGGACTGCTCGGCGCCATATTGCTTCTTGCACCCGGCGCGTTGCTCGGTGCTCTCGGCTTCGTGCTCATCGTCATTGCCGCGCCGCTGCTCGGCGTCACGGGCGCACCGCTCGATTCCTCGCCGACGGCGATTTCCGTCGGAGTCGTCGGCAGTGCCGCGCTGTGGTTCGGTGTCGGCTGGTGGGCGGCACGTCGCGCATGCTCGGGCGCAGTCGTCGGTTGGCGCGAGTTCATCCGCGAACTCGTGCCGTTGGCCATCGGTGTCATCGTTGGCGCCGGCGGCGCTCTGCTCGTGGCGGCGCTGTCCCTCGGCGTTCTCTGACACGTACGTCTCATTCAGTCGACGACGACGAGGTCGCGCAACGCCGCAATACGCGCCGGACCGATGCCGTTCACCGCGTCGAGATCGTCGAGCGTGCGGAACGGTCCGTTGCGACGGCGGTGATCGACGATCGCCGCGGCAGTTGCCGGACCGATGCCGGGCAGCGCATCGAGTTCCTTCGTGCTCGCCGCATTGAGTCGCACCCGACCGTTCGTCGTCGTGCCGACGGCAACCGACGATGCAGTGCCGGCTTCGACCTCGGCTGTCGGTGAGTTTGACGGTGGTTGTCGAGCAGACGTCGCAGGTGTGCGGCGCGGTTCGCCACGTCGCGGAATGAACAGCTGCACCGCGTCGGTGAGCGGCGCTGCCAGATTCACCCGGGCGAGGTCGGCACTGGCAAGTGCGCCTCCTGCGGCCCGTAGTGCATCGTTGCCCCGCGATCCGAGAGGCATCGCGTACACGCCCGGGGCGACGACGGCGCCAACGACGTGTACGACGATGAGCGGCTCCGCAATGACCGCTGCAGTCGACGCGGGTATCGAGCTCGGCGAAGGCAGGACGACGGCGTCACTGAACGGCAGCGTTGCTTCGACGGCGACCGGCGGAACGCGCAGCAGCCACCACCCAAGGAACGCCGCACCCGGCACACCGAGGACGACCGTGACGATCCGCCGCACGCCGAACCACCGCCACCACCGCGCCAGAGTGTCGCGCCACGCGAATTCTCCGTCGACCGTCATCGGCACAGGTGTGTGCCGAGCCGTCACTGCAGTGCCGCAGTTGCGACACGTGTCGTTCGCTTAGAAAAGCTGCGCGGTGAGACGACGGCGGTACTGCGCGGTGCGCGGGTCACCGGGGCCCATCGACTCGAGAATGTCAAGGAACTGACGGCGCGCATCCTCGTCGGCCTTCACTGCCGGGAGCAACTTTTCGAGGGTCGCGTCGAAGTCGTCGACCGGTGCGAACGCGAGGCGGGCCTCGGCGGCGAGTTTGCGCACGCGGTCGGTCTCGGGAATGCGCTGCAACAACTGCAGTGCCTCGGGAACGTCCTTGCGGGCGATGAGCAACTCGGCGAGTGCAACGACGACGTTCTCGTTGCCGGGTTCCAACTCGAGCGCCTGGCGCAGGCTGGCTTCGTCTCCGGCCGCCAGCAACGCGGCGACGGCGTTCTGTTCGTTGGTCGGCAACAAGCCCGCCACCCACTGACCCACCTGATGTTCGGGGAGTGCACCCGTGAATCCGTCGACGACCTGACCGTTGCGCAACGCATACACGGCGGGGATCGATTGCACCTGGAACGCCCGGGCGATGGCCGGGTTCGCATCGACGTCGACCTTGGCGAGCACGACCTTACCGCCGGTGGCAGCGACGACCTTCTCGATGATCGGGCCGAGTGTCTTGCACGGACCGCACCACGACGCCCACAGATCGACGACGACGACGACACTCTTCGAACGCTCAATGACGTCGGCTTGGAAACTCTGGTCGGTGGTGTCGAAAACGACGTTGGCCATATTCGCGTTCGGCATGTTCACGCCCTCACGATACCGTTTTGCGCCGCGCGCCCGACGGGTAGTTTGCGTGCGTGAGCGACGAACTGTTGGGACTCGACATCGATCGGGTGACGCAATGGCTCGCGCACCACGTTCCCTCGCTGACTCCCCCGCTGCACGCCACGCGGTTCGTGGGTGGTCATTCGAACATCACGTACCGCATTGCCGATGCTGCCGGTCGGGTGGTGGTGTTGCGCCGTCCGCCGGTGAGTCACACGTTGTCAAGTGCGCACGACGTGTTGCGCGAGTACCGCATCATGTCGGCACTCGCCGACACCCCGGTGCCCGTGCCACGAATGCTCGCATCGTGCACCGACACAGGTGTGATCGGTGGACCGTTCTTCGCGATGGAGGCCGTCGCCGGACACGTCATCCGCGACATCGACACGGCATCGACGGTGCTATCCCCCGCGGCACGACGCCGCGCCGGGGAATCGCTCGTCGACGCGCTCGCCGCCCTGCACGGCGTCGACATCGACGCCGTCGGCCTGGGTGACCTCGCCAAGCGCGAGAACTACATCGCCCGCCAGCTCAAGCGCTGGCACGGGCAGATCACCGAGCAACGCACACGCGACCTGCCGCTGCTCGACGACGTGCATGCCCGACTCGCCGCACGCATCCCCGAGCAACGAGGCGCAACCATCGTGCACGGCGACTACCGCGTCGACAACTGCATACTGCGCGACGACGGAACCGTGGCGGCGGTGCTCGACTGGGAGCTGTGCACGCTCGGTGATCCGCTTGCCGACGTCGGCATCATGCTCGCGTACTACACCGGCCCCGACGACGCGCCGTCGCCGTGGCAGTCCCAACCGTCGCGCACACCGGGGTTTCCTGCACGTCACGAACTCGCCGAACGGTACGGCGAGCGATCCGGTCGCGACGTTGCGCACATCGATTACTACGTTGCATTCGCGTACTGGAAGGTGGCGTGCATCATCGAGGGCGTGTACGCACGGTACGTCGGCGGTGCACTGGGATCGCGCAGCGACGACGACATCGCGCCGTTCGTCACACAAGTGGATGCGGCGCTGCGCGCGGCAGACGAGACGCTTGCGCGCCTACACTGACGCCACCTGCCATGAACGCGCCGTACGAACTGCATTCCTCGTACACCGAGTTGCCGACACTCGAGTCGCCGGTTCTCGTCGTCATGATGACGGGCTGGATTGATGCCGGTAGTGCCGCCGCCAACGCCATGGCACACCTCGCCGAAGTCACCTCGGCCACCACGCTGCTCACTTTCGATGCCGACGAGTTCATCGACTTCCGTGCCCGCCGCCCGTTGATGGAGCTGCGCGACGGTGTGTCGACACGACTGGTGTGGGCGACACCCGAGATGATGCGCGGCCGCGATGCCAACGGTCGCGACGTGTTGCTGCTCACCGGCACCGAACCCGACTCCCGGTGGAACGCCTTCGCCAAGTGTGTCGGCGATCTTGCCGTGCAGATGGGCGTGCGCCAGATGTTCGGTCTCGGCGCGTACCCCTTCGCCCTGCCCCACACTCGCTCCGTGAATATTTCCGTCACCACCCCGTCGTCGGAGTGGATTGCGAACATGCCGTATCTGCGCAGCTCGGTCGACGTTCCCGCCGGAGTCGCCGCGGTGCTCGAGCACGTGCTTGCCGGGCGCGGCATCGCCAGCGTCGGGTTGTGGGCCCAGGTGCCGCACTACGCCACGACGATGCCGTACCCCGCCGCGAGTTCGGCGCTGCTCACCGCGCTCCGAGACTCGTCGGGACTTGCCATCGACGTGACGTCACTCGACGCCGAGGCGGTGCGTCACCGCGAACGACTCGACCAGCTGGTCGCGGCAAATCCCGAGCACCAAGCGATGCTCGAGCAGCTGCAGGCCGCCTTCGATGCCGCGCACGCCGCAGGCACCGAACCCGCGCGGATCCCCTCGGGTGACGAACTCGCTGCGCAGTTCGAACAGTTCCTGCGCGAGCAGGGCCCGAACTAGGCGTCCCCCTGCGCGCGCAGGACTTCCACTAGACGTTGGCCACGCGAGCAAACCCGCTCAGCCAGGAATGGACGTTGCGGCCGAGGGCGTCGACGTCGTAGCCGCCCTCCTGCACGATGACGGTCGGTAGTCCGAGTCGCGCAACTACGGCACCGCAGGCGGCGAAACCCTCGGTTGTGAGGGCGAGATCGGCAATCGGATCGGTGACGAACGTGTCGAGCCCGAGCGAGACGACGAGTGCGTCGGGCGAAAACGCAGCGATCTCCGCGCACGCCCGTTCGAGGGCGCGAAGGTACGCACCGTCGTCGGTGCGCGCAGCGAGCGGCACGTTCACCGTCGTACCGCGACCCGCGCCACTGCCCGTTTCGTCGGCGAAACCCGTGTAGTACGGGTAGGCACGCACGGGGTCGCCGTGCAGCGACACGTACTGCACGTCGGGGCTGTCGTAGAAGATCTCCTGCGTACCGTTGCCGTGGTGGTAGTCGACGTCGAGCACCGTCACCTTCGCCATGCCCGCCGTCCGCAGGTGGCGAGCTGCAATCGCGGCGTTGTTGAAGAAGCAGTATCCGCCGTACAACGACGACGTTGCGTGATGACCCGGCGGACGACAGATCGCGTACGCCGACGACTCCCCCGCGACGACGAGATCGGTCGCCGTGAGTGCCGCATCGACCGCGGCGCGGGCGGCGGTGTACGTACCCTGCGTCAGCGGCGTCGTCGTTTCGAAACACCACCATCCGAGGCCCGGGTTCACCGCCTCGGGTGGCCGTGCACGCGGATGATCGCGACGCAGCGACGGTCGATAAAAGATGTCGGGCACCACCTCGCGGGCCGGCGCGACTTCGCGCTGGTAGCGCTCCCATGCGGTATCGAGGAACGCCACGAGTCCCGGCTCGTGCACCGCGGTGATCGGTGCAACACCGAACTCGCGCGGCGCGACGAACGAGAATTCCGGGTCGGCGGCGAGTGCTTCGCGGATGATCTCGGCGCGGCGAACGTTTTCCCGCGGCGAGTGTGCCGTCGACGATTCGAGTTCGACCGACGGGTCGTGCATGGCATGCAGTGGTGAGTGCACCACGCGCATCGCGTCTACCTCAATCGAAGTTCGGGGCGGCGCGCAACGAACGCTTCAGTTCGGCGAGCCCCGACGTGAGCGCCAGAGTTTCGACGGCGTCCCACAACTTCAGTGCCTGCTCGCCCTTCGGAATCGTCGAGATGACCGGACCGAAGAACGCCGCCTGGTCGGGTGACCGCGGACGGAAGATGAGAATCGGTGTGCCGACGTCCTTGCCGGTGGCGGCAAGTGCGGTGTCGGTCTCGTGGCGGATGACTTCGTCGTGCAGCGAATCATCGGCGGCATTCGCCCATGCCGGGTCGAGACCGGCGTCGCCGAGCACCGAACGCACGAAACCCTTCGGATCGGCGTAGAACTCCTCGGCACGACCCTGACGATGGATTGCGTTGCCGAGCGCCGTGTACACGTCGCTCACCGCCTGGTTCCCGGCAGCGGTGCGGCCGGCGCTGGCGACGCGCAGCATCTTCAGACCGGCCGTGTGCGCATCGGCCCACGCCTTCGAACCCTCGTCGTAGCCGCGCGCCTCGTTGATCATCCGCAACGAGATGAACTTCCACGACACGTCGTACTCGCGCTGCCGCTGCACCTCAACCACCCATCGCGACGTGATGTAGGCCCAGGGGCACACCGGATCGAAGTGGAAGTGGAGGTCGGCCATGCGTTACACCCGCTCGATTTCCTTGAGATCGTACGTCTCGATGATGTCACCTTGCTTCAAATCCTGGAAATCGGTGAGCGAGATGCCGCATTCGAAGCCTTCGCGCACTTCCTTGACGTCGTCCTTGAACCGGCGCAGCGTGTTGATCGCACCCTTCCAGATGATGACTCCGTCGCGCAGGAAGCGCACCTTCGAGCCGCGCGTGACGACTCCCGAGCGCACGAAGCAACCGGCGACGGCGCCGACCTTCGGCGCGCGGAAGAGCTCGCGAACTTCGGCTTCGCCGGTGACCACTTCCTCGAACTCCGGCGCGAGGAGACCCTTCATCGCCTTGTCGATGTCCTCGATGAGCTTGTAGATGATTTCGTACGTGCGGATCTCGACGTTCTCGGCCTCGGCAGCGTCGCGCACCTTGCGGTCGGGACGCACGTTGAAGCCGATGATCGTCGCGTTCGTGGCGGCCGCGAGCGAGATGTCGTTCTCGGTGATGGCACCGACACCGCGGTGGACGAACGCCGGCTTGACGTCGTCGCGCTCGAGCTTGCGCAGGCTCTCGGTGACCGCTTCGAGCGAACCGTGCACGTCAGCCTTGATGATGAGGTTGAGTCGGGCGACTTCGCCGGCCTGAATCTGGCTGAAGATGTCCTCGAGCTTCACGCCGCGTTGCACGCGCGCGTCGGCGCGCTGGCTGAGCAGGCGCTGACGCTGCTCGCGCGACTCGGCGACGGTGCGCGCGGTGCGATCGTCGGGGGCAACGCGGAACTCGTCACCGGCGCTCGGCACGGCCGACAGACCGAGCACCTGCACCGGCGTCGACGGACCCGCCGACTTCACCTGCTCGCCGCGGTCGTTGATGAGCGCGCGAACTCGGCCCCAGGCCGCACCCGCGACCATCGGGTCGCCGACGTTGAGCGTTCCCTTGTCGACGAGCACCGTCGCGACGGGACCGCGACCGATGTCGAGCTCGGCTTCGAGCACGATGCCCTTTGCGCGGCCGGTCGGGTTGGCGGTGAGCTCGCTGATTTCGGCGACGACGTTGAGCTGATCAAGCAGATCCTCGATGCCGAGACCCTGCTGCGCCGCCATTTCGACAACGATCGTGTCGCCACCCCACGCCTCGGGGACGAGCTCCTGTTCGGCGAGACCCGACATCGTGCGCTGCACGTCGGCGTTCTCCTTGTCGATCTTGTTGATCGCGACGATGATCGGCACTTCGGCCGCGCGGGCGTGGCTGATCGCCTCGATCGTCTGCGGCATGACGCCGTCGTCGGCGGCGACGACGAGCACGACGATGTCGGTGACGCTCGCGCCGCGGGCGCGCATCTTCGTGAACGCAGCGTGACCCGGCGTGTCGATGAAGGTGATGAGTTTGCCGTCCTGCGTCACCTGGTACGCGCCGATGTGCTGGGTGATGCCACCCGCCTCACCGGCAACGACGTTCGCCGAGCGAATCTTGTCGAGCAACGTCGTCTTTCCGTGGTCGACGTGACCCATGATCGTGACGACCGGCGGACGCGGCGCGAGGAGTGCCTCGTCATCGTCGTCGGAATCGTCGAAGAGGGCCTGCAACTCCATCTCTTCCTGCTGGCCCGGATCGACGAGGATGAGTTCGGCACCGATTTCGAGGGCGAACAACTCCATCTGTTCGTCGGCAAGCGACATCGTCGCGGTCACCATTTCGCCGTGCTCGAGCAGGAAGCGAACGACGTCGGCGGCACCGCGATTCAGTTTCGGTGCGAACGTTTGTGCAGACGAACCGCGCTCGACGACGATCGGACCTTCCGGTACCGGTGCCGTGCTCGGCACGTACTTCGTCGGCATCGCGGGGAGCATCTCCTCCATCTCCCGCTGACGCTGGGCGCGCGTCTTCTTGCGCGCACCACCACGGCGATTTCCTCCCGGACCTCGTGCTCCCGGACCACGACCCTGCGGGCCACCGATCGCACGACCCAGACCCGAACCGCGACCGCCACCGGGACCTCCCGGTCGCGCACCGGCACCACCGGGGCGCGGACCCGCGCCTCCCGGACGCGGCGTCGTCGAACGACCGAGCGCCGACGACGAGAACCGACCCATGCGTGCGGTCGTACCCGGTCGATTCGGACCTCCCGGACGCGCACCGGGGGCGGCACCCGGACGACGTGCCGGAGGCGGCGGAATGCGACTGCCTCCCGTTCCACCGGGCGGCGGCGGAATCGGACGACCCGCGGTGAACGGCCGCTGCGGTGTCGCTGCACCGGGCGTTGCGCCGGGCAGCGGACGCTGCGGCGGTAGCGGACGTGCGGGCGCGGCGCTCGCTCCGGGGCGCGACGAAATGACGCGCGGTGTCGCCGGCGGCGGAGTGGCAGGTGACGGCGACGTCGTCGGTGCCGACGGGACCGTCGGCTGCACGGGTGCAGCGGCGGCCGGAGCCTCGACGACCGGAGCTACCTGCTCGACGGTCGGCGCAGGCGCGACGGGTGCAGCGACGCTGGGCGTCGGTGCAACCGGTGTCGGACTCGCGGCAACGGCGGGTTCGTCGTTCGATGTTTCGGCGGCGGCCTTCGGCGCAGCTTTCTTTGCCGGTGCCTTCTTTGCGGCGGGCTTCTTCGCCGCAGCATCGTCACCCGACTCGGCAGCTTTCTTCGCCGGTGCCTTTTTCTTCTTCGGCTCCTCGGGGGGAGCATCGCGAACGAGTCCGCGTTCTTGGGCATGTCGGCGGACGCGATCGGCCTGTGCCTCGACCATGCCCGAGGAGGGCGACGTGGCACCGATGGCCAACTCGGCGCACAGCGCGAGCAGCTCTTTGTTCGTCATGCCAAGGTCCTTGGCAAGAACGGAAACGCGGACGTTCTTGTTCAACGTGGTCAGCTCCCTGCCGTCTCCGTGGATTCGACGACCTCACCGGTGTCGACCTGCGGTTCGACGATTCCGGCTGCTTCGCTCTCGCTCTTCACGTCGAGTCGCATACCGACGATCTGCGCGGCCAACTTCGCGTTGATGCCCTGGCGGCCGATCGCCAGCGACAACTGGAAGTCGGGAACGATGACGTCGGCTTGCGTGCCGTCGTCACTGATCTTCACGTCGGTGACGCGTGCCGGCGACATCGCGTTTATGATCATCTCGCGCTTGTCGTCGCTGTAATTGATGACGTCGATCTTCTCGCCGCGCAACTCGGTGACGATCTTCTTCACGCGGTCACCGCGGGCACCGACGCACGCGCCGATCGGGTCGATCTTCGGGTCGGTCGACGCGACGGCGATCTTCGTGCGCTGCCCGGGCTCGCGTGCGATCGCCGTGATCTGCACGACCTGGTTGGCGACCTCCGGCACTTCGAGCTCAAAGAGTCGGTAGACGAGACCGGGGTGGGTGCGCGACACGACGATCTGCGGACCGCGGTCGGTGCGGCGCACCTCGACGATGTACACCTTGAACGTGGTGTTGACGTCGCGCATCTCGCTCGCCACCTGTTCGAGGTGCGGCAGCAGCGCCTCGGCGCCGCTGATGTCGAGCAGCGTGTAGCGATCCTGGGTGCGCTGGATGCGACCCGAGACCATCGTGCCCTCGCTGTTGCGGTAACGGTCGAACTTGCCCTCGCGCTCGACTTCGCGGATGCGCTGACTGAGCACCGAACGGAACGTCGACGCGGCGATGCGCCCGAGCTCCTCGCGCTCGGGGGTGTCGTCGCGCTCGTTCACCCAGTTGCCCTCTTCGTCGATGTCGTAGGCGGTGAAGGTGATGTCCATCGTGTCGGGGTTGATGCCGACGATGACTTCCTCGGCGGCGCCGGGGCGCTTCTTGTATGCAGTCGCAAGGGCTTCGACGAGCACCTGCAACAACGCGTCGACCGACAAGCCGCGGTCGGCGGCGATCATGCGGATCGCTTCGGCCATTTCAGCGCTTTTCATTTACACGACCTCCTTGTTCTCGTTGCTCGCAGAGCGATCAATGTTCTCGTTGCTCGCAGAGCGACCAATGTTCTTGCCGCTCGTGGAACGATCGGTATTCTTCTTGCCCGTCGAACGGTCAGCTGCCGGGGATGCCTCGGCACCCCACACGAACACGACGCGGGCCCGTTCGACATCCGCGTAGCGCACCGATTCCTCGGTGCCGGTGTCGTCGAGACACATGACGAACGACGAGTCGTCGGCCCGCATGAGCGGCCCCTGCAACCGACGCCGACCGTCGCGTGCCTCGAGCAGTCGTACCGCGATGGTCTTCCCAACTTCGCGCTGAAAGTGGTGCGGCGTGCGCAAGGTGCGCTCGAGGCCGGGGCTCGTCACCTCGAGGGTGTAGCGACCGGGCAGCGGATCGGTGTGGTCGAGTTCGCGCGATACGAGGCGGCTGCACAGGGCGATGGTGTCGAGCGCCACCCCGGCGGGACCCCCGGCCGGTGTATCGACGGTGAGACGCAGCACCCCGGACACGTGCTCGAGGTCGTAGATCTCGAGACCGAGGTCGGCGACGATCGGTGCGACGAGGTCGCGAACGCGCCCGAGGGCGCCGTCTGTCGAGCTCATCCCCACCTCCTCATGCGTTGCCGTTGCGATGTTCGAACCGTCCGTGATCTTCTTCTTTGCCCCGTCGGACCGTCCACCGAGTCAAAAAAAGGCGTGGGTCGAGACCCACGCCTTTTCGGACATCGATGGATGATCGTGAAAGGACCCTTCAAGCATAGCGACGGGAACTAACCTTCTTTTCGCGTGATCCACCGTTTGTCGACGCTGTTTGTGCGTACGTTGCGCGAGGATCCCGCCGAGGCGGAGGTGCCCAGTCACCGTCTCCTCGTGCGCGCGGGCTACATCCGCCGTGCCGCCCCCGGCGGCTACACCTGGCTCCCACTCGGCCTGCGCACGTTGCAGCGCATCGAAACCGTCATCCGCGAGGAAATGAACGCCATCGGCGCGCAGGAAGTTCACTTTCCCGCCCTGCTGCCGCGCGAGCCGTACGACGCGACGGGTCGGTGGAACGACTACGGCCCGAACCTCTTCCGCCTCGTCGATCGCCGCGGCATCGACTACCTGCTCGGACCGACGCACGAAGAGATGTTCACTCTGCTCGTGAAGGACCTCTACGCGAGTTACAAGGACCTGCCCGTGTCGCTGTACCAGATACAAACGAAGTTCCGCGACGAGGCACGACCGCGGGCGGGCTTGTTGCGCGGCCGCGAGTTCGTCATGAAGGACTCGTACAGCTTCGATCTCACCGACGAGGGACTGCAGCACAGTTACGACCTCCACCGCGCGGCGTACGTGCGCACCTTCGAACGCCTCGGTTTGCCGTTCGTCATCGTGCGGGCGATGTCCGGGGCGATGGGCGGATCGTCGTCGGAGGAATTCCTGTTTCCGTGCGAGTCCGGCGAGGACACGTTCGTCCGGTGCTCGTCGTGCGACTACTCGGCGAACACCGAGGCGGTTCGCATCGGTACGCCCCCGACGCTCGACGCGTCGGCATTGCCGGCGGCCGTCGTGCACAACACACCCGACACGCCGACCATCCAGACGCTCGTCGACCTGCTCAATACGCGCGACGACGTTCGCCGCAGCGATCGCCCGTGGACGGCCGCCGACACGCTGAAGAACGTCGTCGTGATGATCGTGCATCCCGACGGACGGCGCGAACCTCTCGCCATCGGCGTACCCGGTGACCGCGACGTCGACATGAAGCGCCTCGAGGCGGCGGTTTCGCCTGCCGAGGTCGACGCGTTCACCGAGGCGGACTTCGCCGCGCACCCTGCACTCGTGAAGGGATACATCGGACCCGCCGCGCTCGGCACGGCGTCGTCGTCGGGCGTGCGGTACCTGCTCGATCCGCGCGTCGTTGCCTGCACCGCGTGGGTGACGGGGGCCAACGCCGCCGGCCGGCACGTCGTCGGTCTCGTGTGCGGTCGCGACTTCGTCGCCGACGGTGTCATCGACGTCGCCGACGTGCGCAACGGCGACGCATGCCCGAATTGCGACGCCGACCTGCGCATCGAACGCGGCATCGAGATCGGTCACGTGTTCCAGCTGGGCCGCAAGTACGCCGACGTGCTCGGCTTGCGCGTACTCGACGCCGACGGCAAGCAGCGCGTCGTCACGATGGGTTCGTACGGCATCGGCGTGTCGCGCGCGGTGGCTGCCATCGCCGAGGCCATGCACGACTCGCTCGGTCTGCGCTGGCCGCGGTCGGTCGCGCCGATGGACGTGCACGTCGTCATCGCCGGCAAGCCCGGGGACGACATCACCGCCGCTGCGGAAAAGATTGCCGCCGACCTCCATGCACGTGGTGTCGACGTGCTGCTCGACGACCGGGTCGGAGTCTCCCCCGGCGTGAAGTTCAAGGACGCCGAGCTCATCGGAATTCCGAGCATCGTCGTCGTCGGACGCGGGTTGGCGAACGGAGTCGTCGAGGTGCGCGATCGCCTCTCCGGCACCCAGGGTGAGGTGCCCGTCGAGGGTGTCATCGACACCGTGATTGCGGCGGTCCGCGGCTCGTGAGCCTGCACCGGCTGCGCGGCATCGTGCAGCACTACGCCTGGGGTGACACCGCGGCGATTCCGCGCTGGATGAACGTTGCCCCCGACGGGCGTCCGTGGGCCGAACTGTGGTTCGGCACGCACCACAACGGTCACGCGACGCTCGACGTGTCCGGCAGTTCCGGCGCAGCACCGCTCGCGTCGGTCGCCGGCACGTTGCCGTACCTCGTCAAGGTGCTCGCCGCGGCTCAACCACTGTCCCTGCAAACCCACCCGAGCGCCGAACAGGCCGCGGCGGGCTATGCGCGTGAGAACGCCGCGGGTATTCCCGTCGCCGATCCGCGACGCATCTACGTCGATGCGTCGCCGAAGCCCGAATTCATTTATGCACTCACCGATTTCGAGGCGGTGTGCGGGTTCCTCGACGACGCGGCGGCGATCGCAGCGTGCACCGACGCAGGCGCGACCGAACTCGCTGCGCACGTTGCTGCACACGGGCTGAGGAATGCCGTGCGCGCGATCGTCTCGGGTGAGCGCACCTTCGTCGCGGCAACGCCTCCCGCGCACGTACGCTTCATCGCCGACAGCCACCCCCACGATCCGCGGGCGATCGTCGCGCTGCTCATGCACCACGTGCGACTCGCACCGGGCGACACGCTGTTCCTCGAATCGGGCAACGTGCACGCGTACCTGCGCGGAACGGCGGTCGAAGTGATGTCGTCGTCGGACAACGTCGTGCGCGCCGCATTCACCACCAAGCACGTCGACCCCCACGAGTTCGTGCGTGTCGCGACGCTCACACCGACCGCGCCGTCGCAACCGACTCCGCAACGCGAGGCGAACGGTGACGTCGTCTACCGACCGGCGGGAGCGCCCTTCGTCGTGCGCATCGTGCACGTCGACGGCGAACGCCACTGCGACGTTCCGACGGGCGGTGCGATCCTGCTCCCGGTGCGCGGCGAGGTCACGAGTCTCGGGGCGGCGGCGGCGTTTGCCGACGCCGGACCGGTGCAACTGCGGGGCAACGGCGACGTCGTCATGGTGTGCACGTCATGATCCGAAAGTCGATGCCCAACGTCACCCGACGACATCGGCCGGTGTCGCGTGTCGTTGCCGCACTCGTCGTCGCGACGAGCCTTGCGATCGGCATCGGTCCGCTGCACGGCACGGTACACGCCACCAACGCGCCACGAACCACATCGACTCCCGCCGCGCCCGCGACGCTGCTCGTCCTCGGCGACAGCCTCACGTGGGGTGCGAACTACTTCTCGCGACTCCACCAGCGTCTGTCAACTCAGGGAACTTTCGACATCGTCGTCGTCGACGGTTGGTGGTCGCGGCGCATCGGCGGCATCGTCTCGACGAAGTATTCGGGTGTGAACACGCTGCGCGCACTGCGCAAGGCCGGCGTCAACCCCGCCGCAGTCATCGTCGGTCTCGGCACGAACGACGTGCAGTTTCTCGGCAAACCCGCCCAGTACGCGCCGCTCATCGAGGAGCTGCTCACCGAAATCGGCCCCGTGCCCGTGGCCTGGCTGAACGTGCATCGCGTCGAAACGGCGACGACGACGCGACGTTCGCGGATCTTCAACCGCACGCTCGCCACGGTGGCCGGCAGCCACCCGAACGTGACCGTCGTCGATTGGGCAGCCGTCGTGTCGGCCGCTCCCCGACTCATGGCCTTCGACAAGATCCATCTGCAGCCGAGCGGGTACGAGGCGCGCACGAAACTCGTGCTTGACGTCGCCACCGACGTGTGGAACCGGCACGCCATCGCCACGACCCCATCTCATGAGACGTCTCCGGAGACGACCATGCCTGCGCCGACGAGTCCCGTCCCGCCCGACACGAGCACGACGACGGTTCCGGCGAACGGTTAGGAGTCGCCCGAGACGGTGCGACGAATCTCGACGATCTTCGTCGCCGCATCGTTCGCGTCGTCGCCCTTCGCCTCGAGCAGCATCGACCGGTCGCGCTGTGCCTCGCGCTCGGCACGTGCGGTGTCGGCGCGGGCGATGGCCGCCTCGACGCCGTGCTCGTGGATGTACGTCGCCCATTCGACGAGCGACTCGACCATCTCCGATTCGGGAACGACGGCAACGTTGCGCCCCTTCACGAACAGGTGCCCACGTTTGTTGCCCGCCGCGATGCCGAGGTCGGCCTCGCGGGCTTCACCGGGGCCGTTGACTACGCACCCCATCACCGCCACCTGCAGCGGAAGTTGCTTGTCGGCGAAGGCGTCCTGCGCGCGACGCGCGACGTCGATGACGTCGATCTCGGCGCGACCGCAACTCGGACAGGCAATGAGGTCGACGTTCTTGCGCTCGCGCAAACCGAGCGACTCGAGCAACTGTCGTCCGGCGCGTGCCTCTTCGACGGGGTCGGCGGTGAGGCTGTAGCGAATCGTGTCGCCGATGCCTTCGAGGAGCAGCGTGGCGATACCGGCGGTCGCCTTGATGAGACCGCCCGGCAGCGGACCCGCCTCGGTGACGCCGAGGTGGAGCGGATGATCGGTGACCTCGCTGAGCATGCGGTACGCCTCGACCATGAGGGGAACGTTCGACGCCTTCACGGAGATCTTGATCTGGTCGAAGTCGACTTCCTCGAAGTAACGCATCTCCATCACCGCCGACTCGACCATGGCGGCAGCGGTGAGACCGCCGTGCTTTTCGTACAGCGACGGATCGAGCGAACCACCGTTCACACCGATGCGGATCGGCACGCCGCGGTCGCGGGCCTCGCTCGCCACCGCCTTGATGTGTTCGGGCTTGCGAATGTTGCCCGGGTTGAGCCGCAGACCGTGCACGCCGGCTTCGAGTGCGGCGAGAGCCATCTTGTACTGGTGGTGGATGTCGGCAACGATCGGAATCGGCGACCGGGGAACGATCTGTGCGAGACCCACCGCCGCCTCGGGTTCGTTGCACGTGCAGCGCACGATGTCGCATCCCGCCGCGGCGAGCGCATAGATCTGCTGCAGGGTGCCCTCGACGTCGGCGGTCTTCGTGATCGTCATCGACTGCACGGTGATCGGCGCATCGCCACCGACGGGCACCTTGCCCACCATGATCTGACGCGTGGGGCGACGGGGCAGGCGTGCGGACGTGACGGTCATGATGAATCAGCCCAGCGGCTGCGTGAGATCAAGGTACAACCCCGCCACCAACAAGGTGACGAGCAACGCGACCACCGCCGTGGCCATGGGGGCGAGCTTCGACACGTCGGCACGGTAGGGACGGCCGCGGCGTGAGCGCAGCCGCTCGTAGATCGCGATCATTGCGTGGCCACCGTCGAACGGCAGCAACGGCACGAGGTTGAACACCCCGACGAACACGTTCACCGCGGCAAGAAGGATGAGGACGCCCTTCCAACCCTCTTCACGGCCCAGTTCCCCGCCGAGCTGGCTCGCGCCGACGACGGTGCTCGGTCGGGTGAGCGGATCAGCCGTGTCGGCGGTGAGGTTCGTGGCGATGTTCACCGGGTTGACGACGCGCAACACGCCACCGATCGACGACCATGCGGTGCTCGCAACGTCGCGCACGGCCCACACTGCCGCTTCGGGCGGTGACTGGCGCGTGTAGGCGCGGGAATTGATGCCGACACCGAAGAACGCCACCTCACCCGGGTCGCGATCGGGAGTGGTCCACGGTGCAGCACCGAGCGTGACGCGCGCAGCGACGGTCTCGCCGTTGCGATCGATGACGACATCGACACGGTCGCCGGGGCGGTGCGATCGCACGGCCGCGACGAACTCGTCGGCACTCGAGATGTCGGTGCCGTCGAAGGACACGATGACGTCACCGTCGCGTACACCGATCGACTCCGCGGCGCTGCCCGGGTACGGATCGCCGACGACGCTCAGCGTGCCGACTTCACCCCAGCGCCCGGCCGTCGCGTACACCCCGGCGAACAGAGCGAGGGCGATAATCGCGTGCATCGCCGAACCGGCGGTGATGACGAGCAGTCGGCGCGGAAAGGACTTGCTGCGGTAGGCGCGCACCTCTTCGTGCGGCTCGACGGGGTCGAGATTGTTCATGCCGATGATCCGTACGTACGCACCGAGCGGAAGGGCGCGGATGCCGTATTCGACCTCGCCGCGTTGCCAGGTGGCGAGACGCGGTCCGAAACCCATGGAGAACTGCGTCACCTTCATTCCGGTGAGGCGCGCGGTGACGAAGTGGCCGACTTCGTGGAGGAAAACGGAGACGAGCAATCCGAGGACGAACACGAGCGTCCACACGTTGTTCATGCCCAGCCACGCGAGCAGCGCGACGACGACACCGAGACCGACGACGGTGCGCGAGCGCGGAACCGGTGCGTCGGCACCCGAGGCGCCGGACGGGTCACCGCCGCCGACGAGTTCGTCGCGAACGCGGGAGTAGAACCAGGTCACGCCGAGATCGTACCCGTGGGTGTCACACGGGTCTCGACGATGCGACGTGCCACTCGTCGCGCCGCGGCATCGGCGGCGAGCACGTCGTCGACCGTGCGTACGGGACTTCCGTCATGGTGCTCGAGCGTGGCGTCGTTCACGTCGGCGATCGCATGCCATGCCAGTTGCCCCGCAAGAAACGCGTCGACGGCAACTTCGTTCGCCGCGCTCAGCCACGCCGGCGCTCCTCCCCCGGCACGACCGGCTTCGTACGCAAGGTCGAGACAACGGAACGTCGCCCGATCGGGCGCCTCGAAGTCGAGCCGTGACAGCATCGTCCAATCGATGCGCCCGAACGGCACGGTTGCCCGGTGCGGGTACCCGAGTGCGTACGCAATGGGCAGTCGCATGTCGGGCATCGACAACTGCGCGATCGTCGCACCGTCGGTGAAGGTGACCA
>JBIIDI010000094.1:0-7006 GCA_044238425.1 Ilumatobacteraceae bacterium | reverse complement strand
GGAACTCGTGACGAGTGTGCGGGCCGCACACGTCGCGCGACTTGCCGCGGGTCACGATGCGGTGTGGTCGCGGCGCGACGAATGCGCGCGACTGCTCGTCACTCTCGCACTCGACGTGCACCGCAGCCGTTCAGTCGCGCCATGAACGCGTTCATGTTTGTGTCGCCAGTCGCGCCACAAACGTGTTCATGCCATTTGTGGCGCTAGTCGCGCCACAAACGTGTTCATGCCATTTGTGGCGCTAGTCGCGCCACAAATGGTTGATCGCATCGGCGAGTGAGCCGCGGCCGTCGCCGGCG
This sequence comes from Ilumatobacteraceae bacterium, assembly GCA_044238425.1. GTDB lineage: Bacteria > Actinomycetota > Acidimicrobiia > Acidimicrobiales > Ilumatobacteraceae > F1-60-MAGs027. The sequence continues at coordinate 6,707 of JBIIDI010000094.1, read as the reverse complement.
TCGGTGATGATCTCGTCGGGCGAGTCGGCGAAGCGCAGCACCGACCCGACACCCGCGTCGCACACGACCGAGACGAGCCGCACGCGCCGACGCTGCGGATGCTCGCTCGGCGCGCAATCGTCATCGTCGTCGCCGGCAACGGGAGCGGCCCATCCGCAGGTGAGCACCGCCGCGGCGTCGTAGAAGCGCACGACGTTGGCCGCGGGGTTCGCGAGCAACGAGTACACGTCGGGATGCTCGGCGATGTACGACAGCCGCAACGCCCCGTCGACGTTGCGTTCGACGCCGCGCGGATCGACGATGCTGATGCCGTACAGCCGCGCGCGAGGCACGTCGAAACCGGGCAGGGAGAGGTGGAGGCTGTGCTCGACGCACGATGCCACGGCAATGGGTGTGAGGGAAGTTGTCGTCATGCCGAGGCTGTGTGCGCCCGATCAGGTTGAATGGCAGGGTGACCGAACGTCTGACATTGCCCCAAAAAGTGTGGGACCGACATGTTGTCCACCGCGATGCCGACGGCACCGAACTGCTCTACGTCGACTTGCACCTCATCCACGAGGTGACGAGCCCGCAGGCCTTCGACGGACTGCGCATGTCGGGACGCACGGTGCGACGCCCCGAGCTCACCGTGGCGACCGAAGACCACAACGTGCCGACCCTCGACATCCACCTGCCCGTCGCCGACCCGACGTCGGCGAAGCAACTCGAGGTGATGCGCCGCAACGCCGCCGAGTTCGGCATCACGCTGTACAAGATGGGCGACGCCGGTCAGGGCATCGTCCACGTCATCGGCCCCGAACAGGGCCGCACGCAGCCGGGCATGACGATCGTGTGCGGCGACAGCCACACCGCGACGCACGGAGCATTCGGTGCGCTCGCTTTCGGTATCGGCACCTCCGAAGTCGAACACGTTCTCGCCACGCAGACCCTGCCGCAAGCCCGCCCGCGCTGGATGGGCGTCACCGTCGACGGCGAACTTCCCGCCGGCGTCACCGCAAAAGACGTCATCCTCGCGATCATCGGCCACATCGGAACCGGTGGCGGCATCGGCCACGTCATCGAATACCGCGGCTCGACCATTCGCAGCCTGTCGATGGAAGGGCGCATGACGATCTGCAACATGTCGATCGAGGCGGGTGCGCGTGCCGGCCTGGTCGCCCCCGACGACACGACGTTCGCGTACCTCGAGGGTCGTCAGTACGCGCCGAAAGGTGCAGCGTGGGAACGCGCCCTCGACGACTGGCGCACGCTCGTCACCGACGACGGTGCCGCCTTCGACCGCGACGTGCGCATCGACGCCACACGGCTCTCGCCGCACGTCACGTGGGGAACGAACCCCGCGCAAGTCGCCACGATCGACGGTCGCGTGCCGTCACCCGACGATTTCGACGACTCGACGACGCGCAGCACCGTGGCGCGGGCACTCGAGTACATGGGCCTGCAGCCCGGTACGGCGATCCGCGACATCAACGTCGACACCGTGTTCATCGGCTCGTGCACGAACAGCCGCATCGAAGACCTCCGTGCCGCCGCCGCCGTCCTGCGCGGTCGCAAGGTAAGCGTGAAGCGCGCCATGGTCGTACCCGGCAGCCATGTCGTGAAGGCCCAGGCCGAAAAAGAGGGACTTGACGACGTGTTCCGCAACGCCGGCCTCGAGTGGCGCGAGCCCGGTTGCTCGATGTGCCTGGCGATGAACCCCGACAAACTCGCCCCCGGCGAACGGGCCGCAAGCACGAGCAACCGCAACTTCGAAGGTCGCCAGGGTCGCGGCGGTCGCACGCACCTCGTCTCCCCCGCCGTCGCCGCCGCCACCGCGGTCGCGGGTCACTTCGCCACTCCGGACGATCTGTCATGAAAGCCGTCCGTATCGTCACCGGTCGCGGCATGCCGTTGCGCCGCAGCGACGTCGACACCGACCAGATCATTCCCGCCGAGTGGCTGAAGCGCGTCGAGCGCACCGGGTTCGAAAAAGGACTCTTTGCCACCTGGCGCGACGACCGCAACTTCGTGCTCAACGACGAGCGCTACGCGGGTGCCAGCATTCTCGTCGCCGGCCCGAGCTTCGGCGTCGGCTCGTCGCGCGAGCACGCGGTGTGGGCGTTGCAGCAGTACGGCTTCGACGCCGTCATCGCGCCGAGCTTCAGCGACATCTTCCGCAACAACTGCACGAAGAACGGTCTCGTTCCCGTCGCGCTTTCGAACGACGAGGTCGAGGCACTGTGGCAGGCGATCGAGTCCGACCCGAAAACCGAGATCGTCGTCGACGTCGACACGCTGCGCGTCGAGGTTCCCGCCCGCGGTTTTGCCGCGACGTTCGAACTTGCACCCGCCGTGCGCACACGGTTCCTCGAGGGTCTCGACGACATCGGAATCACCCTCACCCACGCCGCCGACATCGACGCCTACGAGGCGCGACGTCCGGCGTGGCTCACTGCGCGCTGAAGAAACTCGCGAGATCCGCGAGACGCGGGTCGTTGGAGAACACTTCGATCGGGGGCTGCGGCTCGAGGCGCAGGCCGCGCTGAATGATCCGGCACGTCGTGTGCTGGTTGTATTCGGCGAGCGTCACGGCCCACCCGTCGCGTCCGGCGCGCGCGGTGCGACCCGAGCGGTGGAGGTACGTCTTCACGTCGATCGGCGGCACGTAATGCACGACGCACGCGACGTCGTCGATGTCGATGCCGCGGGCGGCGACGTCGGTGGCAACGAGCACCGACAGATCGCCGTTGGTGAACCTTTCGAGTGAGCGCTCGCGGGCCGCTTGCGACATGTCGCCGTGCAGAGCCGAGGCCCGCACCCGCAGCTTCTCGAGGTTCGTGGCGACCTTGTCGCACATCCGCTTCGTGTCGCAGAACACGACGGTCTTGCCCGCACCGGCGGCAAGGGCCGCAACGACGCGGTCCTTGTCCATGTGGTGCACCGCGAGGAAGAGGTGGCGCATCGTGCCCACCGTCGCCGTCGGCGTATCGATCGACACTTCGACGGGGTCGCGCATGTACCGGCGCACGAGGTTCGCCACCTGACCGTCGAGGGTGGCGGAAAAGAGCATCGTCTGGTGATCGGCTGTGACGTGCCGCAGGATCCACTCGACCTGGGGCATGAAGCCCTCGTCGGCCATGCGGTCTGCCTCGTCGAGCACGACGATCGACACGGCGTCGAGACGCACCTCGCCCGCCTTGATGAGATCGATGAGGCGCAGCGGAGTGGCGACGACAATCTCCACGCCATCACGCAGGGCATCGATCTGGTCGTCGCGTGACGCCCCGCCGTATACCGGCAGCACGCGGCGCTTGCCGTGCTTGGCGATCGGCTCGAGCACCTCGGCAACCTGCAGGGCGAGCTCGCGGGTGGGCACGAGAACGAGACCGAGCGGCGCCCGCGGGGCGGCAGCGCTCGTCAGGCGGGCGAGCAACGGCACGCCGAAGGCGAGGGTCTTGCCTGAGCCGGTGCGGGCGCGACCGCACACGTCGTCGCCGCGCAGAGCGACGGGGATCGCCTCGACCTGGATCGCGAACGGGGCGTCGAAGCCGGCTGCGGCGAGTCCGGCGGAGATGTCGGCGGGAACTCCGAGCGCTGCGAACGTGGTGCCGGCGCCAGTCATGAGTGCTTCAGCGTAGTCCTCGGCGACGGATTCGAACTGACTCATGAATCAGTATCGGCTGACACATCAGGCAGTAGACGCTGACAGGCGAAATCTGTATGGTGACGAACTGCAATTGTCCGACCCGACAAGGAGGTGCCAGATGGAATCCATGCAACACAACAACGAGACTCCGCTGGGCACTACCGCCGGCGTCATCGACAACACCGCTAGTTCGTCGATCAACGGTCGCAAGGGCCCGTCGTACGACTGGCAGGCGCTGCTCGTTCCGGCCGAACCCGTGTTCGAAGCGTCGCTGCAGATGATCCTCGCCGAGGAATCTGCCCGCACCACCACCGCGTCGCGCGCCGCGCGACGTCGGTCGTGACCGTCGACCTCGCAAGGGTCGGATCCCGCTTCACCGGCCGAGTCTTGGTACTCGGCTGCGGCGGCATCTCCCGCGCCGTCGTGCCGCTCCTGCTGCGCGACATGAAGCTCGACCCGACGAAGATTCGCGTCGTCGATTTCACCGACTACCGCTCGTACATCGCCGACTCCATCGCCAAGGGCGTCACGTTCGAGATCGGTCGCGTCACGCGGGACAACCTCGACGCATTCCTCGGCGAACGCGTCGGTGCGGGTGACATCCTTCTCGACCTCGCGTGGAACATCGACTGCCCGACGATTTTGCAGTGGTGCCGTGATCACGGCGTGCGCTACCTGAACACGAGCGTCGAGCTGTGGGATCCGTACTACGACATGCACTCCACGCACCCGCTCGACCGCACGCTGTACGTGCGCCACCAGAACATCCGCCGAATGGTCGAATCGTGGCCCGACAACGGCGGCGCCACCGCGGTGCTCGAACATGGCGCGAACCCGGGCCTCGTCAGCCACTTCGTCAAGCGGGCCATCGGCGAAATCGCCGAGGCGATGCTGCGCGAGGGGCGCGCCGGCGGCTCGGCGAAGTTCATCGAGGGTGCCCTGGGCGAGGGTCGCTACAACACCCTCGCGATGCTCGCCGGCGTGAAGGTCGTGCACATCTCCGAGCGCGACACCCAGATCACGAACGAACCGAAGCGTGTCGACGAATTCGTCAACACGTGGTCGATCGAGGGCTTCTACGAAGAGGGCGTGGCACCGGCCGAACTCGGCTGGGGAACGCACGAACGATGGCTGCCGCACAACGCCCACGTTCACGACGACGACGGTCCGTGCAACCAAATCGCCATCGCCCAACCGGGCATGGAGACGTGGGTGCGCTCGTGGGTGCCGGCCGGCGAGATCCTCGGCATGATCATTCGCCACGGCGAGGCGTACACGATGAGCGACCACCTCACGGTGTGGAACGAGGACGGCACGGCGAAGTACCGCCCGACGGTCCACTACGCCTACTGCCCCACCGACGCCGCGATCATGAGCGTGCACGAGTTGCGGATGCGCAACTGGAAGATGCAGTCGCAGCAGCGCCTGCTCACCGACGAAATCGTCTCCGGTCGCGACGAACTCGGCGTGCTCGTCATGGGTCACGACTACAAGTCGTGGTGGACGGGTTCGCTGCTGAGCATCGACGAGTCGCGAGCCATCCTGCCCGGCCAGAACGCAACGACCCTGCAGGTTGCCTGCTCGGTGCTCGCGGCGACGGCGTGGATGATCGAGAACCCGAACGCCGGTGTGTGCGTGCCCGACGACCTCCCGTGGTCGTACGTGCTCGACGTCGCCTACCCGTACCTCGGAACGTTCCACTCGGGGCCGGTCGACTGGGATCCGCTCGCCCACCGCAACGACCTCTTCCCCGGGTTCGGCAACGGACCGCTGCGCATCGACCCGAGCGACCCGTGGCAGTTCGCCAACTTCGTCGTTCCGTCGCCGCGCGCGGTCTGACGCGACTGCACGACACACGACGCATTGCACCTATGACGTGCACTCGTGCACGTCATGGCGGTACGTGACGTACAACCATTCCGGCGACACGTTGCGAGAATCGGTGTAGCCGCTACCATGACGTTCGTGATTGCAACGACCGGCGTCCTTCTTCTTATGTAGCGACGTCGGCCACATATTCGTCGACGTCGACAAACTCCCGAGCCGAAAGGCCGGGAGTTTTTCTTTTGTCCCGACAGCGACGAAAACGCCGCAATCCACCCGAAAACACGACCGTTCACGAGGAGATCCACATGACACCGACCGACACGGCGACACATTCCCCCGCGACACAGTCCCCCGCTCGCGCCACCCGGCTCATGCCGTTCGAGAAGTACGAGCGCTGGATCCCGCTCGTGCTCGCCGATCGCACGTGGCCAAACCGCATGATCGACCGCGCCCCGACGTGGTGCTCCGTCGACCTGCGCGACGGCAACCAGGCACTCATCGATCCGATGGACCCGCAGCGCAAACTGCGTCTGTTCCGGCGCCTCGTACGGATGGGATTCCGCGAGATCGAGGTGGGGTTCCCGTCAGCGAGCCAACCCGACTTCGACTTCGTGCGGATGCTCATCGAGGGCGGCCACGTCCCCGACGACGTCACCATCCAGGTGCTCGTGCAGTCCCGGGAGGAACTCATCCGTCGCACGTACGAATCGCTGCGCGGTGCGAAGTCGGCGATCATGCACTTCTACAACTCGGTGAACCCGCTGCAGCGGCGCGTCGTGTTCGGCATGGACAGGAGCCAGGTGGTCGAGCTCGCCGTCGACGCCGCACGTCTGTGCCGCTCGCTCGAGTCGGAGTTGCCGGGCACCGACCTGCGCTACGAGTACTCGCCGGAGAGCTTCACGCTCGCCGAACCCGAGTTCGCACTCGAGATCTGCCACCGCGTCATGGACGTCATCGAACCGACGCCCGACCGTCCGATCATTCTCAACCTGCCGGCAACCGTCGAGTGCTATTCGCCGAAGGTGTACGGCGACGTCATCGAGTGGTTCCACCGTTCGGTCCGCAACCGCGAGTCCGTCGTGCTGTCCTTGCATCCGCACAACGACCGCGGATGTGCCGTCGCCGCGGCCGAATTCGGCGTCATGGCGGGTGCCGACCGTGTCGAGGGCACGCTGTTCGGCAACGGTGAGCGCACCGGCAACGTCGACATCGTCACGCTGGCGATGAATCTCTTCGTCGACGGAGTCGACCCCGA
>JBIIDI010000093.1:0-7019 GCA_044238425.1 Ilumatobacteraceae bacterium | reverse complement strand
GCTGACCATGAAGGGCTTCAAGTCCTTTGCCGACACCACGGTGATGGAGCTCGAGCCGGGCGTCACCGTCGTCGTCGGTCCGAACGGGTCGGGCAAGAGCAACGTCGTTGACGCCATCGCCTGGGTACTCGGTGCGCAGGCCCCGTCGTCGGTACGCAGTCAAAAGATGGACGACGTCATTTTCGCCGGTACCGCCAAGCGCGCCGCACTCGGGCGCGCCGAGGTCATCCTCACCATCGACAACAGCGCGGGGCTCCTGCCGCTCGAGTTCAGCGAGGTCACCGTCGGTCGCACGCTGTTTCGCAGCGGCGAGAGCGAGTACGCGATCAACGGAGTGCCGTGCCGGTTGCTCGACGTACAGGACCTCCTGTCCGACGCCGGTGTCGGACGCCAGCAGCACATCATCATCAGCCAGGGACAGATCGACGCGGTGCTCAACGCGCGTCCCGAGGATCGCCGCGCGATCATCGAGGAAGCCTCGGGCGTACTCAAGCACCGCAAGCGCAAGGAGAAGGCCGAGCGTCGTCTCGAAAGCACCGAGGCCAATTTGTTGCGCGCGCAGGATCTCCTGCGCGAGGTGCGTCGACAGCTGAAGCCGCTCGAGCGCCAAGCCGATGCGGCGCGCCGGCACGGTGCGCTCGTTGCCGAGCTGCGTGCGCTGCAGCTGCACGTATCGGGGCGCGAGATTCTCGCCCAACGCACCCGGTTGCAGGCACTCGCCGAGCAGAAGGTCGTCGGCGAGGAAACCGAACGCAACCTGCGTGCCCGCCTGTCGGCACTCGATGCCGCGGTGATGGCCGACGAAGCCGAGCTCACCGCCCGCGGTGATTCCACGCTGAACGACGAAGTCGTGCGCGTCGAGGCGTTGCGCGGTCGTGCCCGCGGCCTGCTCGCGGTGCTCGCCGAACGGCGTCGTTCTGTCGAGCGCGACAAGGGCCAGTTCATGGATTCCGACGTCGTCGCCGCACTCGAAGTCGAGGCCGCGGCGTTGCGCGCCGAAGACGACGAGGTGCGCCGCGAAATCGACGAACTCGAAGCGCGTTCCTCGCGCGGAGTCGCCAATGCCGAGGTGCAACGTCGCGCCGACGCGCTCGCTGCGGCACAAGCCGACGTCGATCGCAGTGCCGAGGCCCACTCGCGTGCGGCGAGCGCGGCCGCCGCGGCAACCGCACGCGCCGAGGCGTTGCAAGCCACCATCGATGCACAGGCATTGAGCGCGCGCACATTGAGCAACATCCCCGGGTCGCTCGGCACGCTGCTCGAACTCATCACCATCGACTCCGCACGCCAGTCGGCGGTGCAGGCCGCGCTCGGCGACTCGTTGTCGGCGGTCGTCGTCGTCGATACCGCGAGTGCGCGTGCCGCCGTCGCATCGCTGCGCCAGGCCCGCAACCCCGGTGTCGTTCTCGCCCTCGATGCGTCGCGCAACACCGCACCGTTGACGATCGCCGGTGCGCAGTCGTTGCGCCCGTTCGTGCGCGCCGTACCGGGCGACGCTGCTGCTGCAGTCGATCGACTGCTCGACGGTCTGCTCGCGCGCACGGTGCTCGTCGACGACTTCGATACGGCCGTCAACGTGGCACTCTCGCAGCCTGATGCCGTCGTCGTCACCGTCGACGGAGACCGCTTCGGTCCCTCGGGTCTGCGCGTCGGTCCCGGCTACGTCACCACCGATGCGCTGCGCCAGACGGCCGACAACGCCGCCATCGCGGCTCGCACCCTCGCCGAGCGCGAACGCGAGCTGGCCGATGCGCGAACGGGGTTGATCGCCGCCCGCGAGGCGCACACCGAGGCGGTCGCGCGCGCCGAAGCCGAGCGCACCGTGCGCCAGGAACACGACGTGCAACTCGCCACCCTCGCTCAGCGACGGAGCATGCTCACCACGCGACTCGCCGAAATCGAATCACGCCTCGGAGCCGACAGCGACGCGCGTCGCGAGGCCGCCGACCGCGGCCGGCGCATCGAAGAGACGCTCCGTGCGCTCGCCAACGCCGTCGACACGGCGAATCGGCACGTGGAATCGCTCGATTCGCGCCAGAGCGCGCTCAACGAGCTGCGCGCCCGCCAGAGCACCGAGATCCGCGACATCAGCGTGCGACTCGATGCCGCACGCAAGGAGCGCACGCAACGCGAGCGCGAGCTCGAAGAGCATCGTGAGCGCAACCGTCGCATCGACATCGAACAGGGCGAGGTGCGCGTGCGTCTCGAGGCGTCGATCGAATCGTTGCGTCGCGACCTCGAGGTCGAACCCGACGTTGCGGTGAACGCGCCGCTGCCCGAACTTCCCGATGGCATGACGCCGATCCTGCGCATCCGCGACCTCGAGCGCGAACTGCGAATCATGGGCCCGATCAACCCGCTCGCGCTGCAGGAGTTCGAGTCGCTGCAGCAGCGCAGCACTTTCCTCGAAGAGCAGCTCGAGGACGTGAAGAACTCCCGTCGCGAACTCGTCAAGGTGATCAAGCAGGTCGACCTCGAAATCCAGCAGACCTTCGCATCGGCGTACGCCGACGTGCGCGACAACTTCGCCAAGCTGTTTGCGATGTTGTTCCCCGGCGGTTCCGGACGCCTCGTGCTCACGTCACCCGACGACCTGTTGAACACCGGCATCGAAGTCGAGGCGAAGCCCGGCGGCAAGAACGTGAAGAAGTTGTCGCTCCTGTCCGGTGGTGAGCGTTCGCTCACCGCATTGGCGTTCCTCTTCGCGGTGTTCCGCAGCCGTCCGTCACCGTTCTACGTCATGGACGAAGTCGAGGCGGCCCTCGACGACGTCAACCTCCACCGCTTCCTCGGGCTCGTCGACGAGTTCCGCAAGGAGGCCCAGTTGCTCATCGTCAGCCACCAGAAGCGAACGATGGAAGCAGGTGACAGCCTGCTCGGCGTCACGATGCAGCCAGGTGGTTCGTCGAAGGTCGTCGTCGAGCGCGTCGTTGCCCGTTCGGCCTAGCGCACGCCTCGCTGCCGGCGCGGCGCATCGCAACATTGTCGACCTAGCGTTTCGGGCCTATGACGACCTCGAACTGGATCATCGTCGCCGTCGTCGCGACGTTGCTCGTGCTCGGTGTCGCGCTGATCGCGCGACGACGCCTCACCTCCGTCACCGACACGAGTCGCGGCGAATCACACGTTGCCGCCGCAACCGCTGCGCCGACGGCAGCTCACATCGCCGCCACGCCGGCTCCCGCAGGTGTCGACGCCCGTTCCGACGAGCGCGAGCGGACGGATGTCGCACCGCCCGCCGTTGCATCTCCCGATGTCGTTGCGCCGGACTCCGTATCTCCTGGCGCCGTATCTGCCGCCGCCGTATCTGCTGACGCCGTATCTGCTGACGCCGTATCTGCTGAGGACGTTGCCGTCGATCGCTCGCTGCGATCGCGGCTCGGCAAGGCGCGCGGGGTGTTTGCCGCGGCGACGGCCGCGGTGCGCGGTCGTGGCGGAGTTGACGCTGCGACGTGGGACGACCTCGAAGAGGCGATGTTGCGCGCGGACCTCGGCGTGCGCGTCGTCACCGAACTGCTCGAGCCGTTGCGCGAGCGGGCAAAGAAGCGTGACATCGCCGACGCCGATGCGGCAATTGCGGCCCTGCGTTCGGCGATGATCGAGCGCCTCGCCGGCGCCGACCGCTCGTTGCATCTCGAGCAGCGATCCGGCGCCCCCGACGTGTGGTTGATGGTCGGAGTCAACGGTGCGGGAAAGACGACGACGCTCGGCAAGTTGGCCGCGCAGCAGACGCGCGCCGGACGGCGAGTCCTCCTCGCCGCAGGCGACACGTTCCGCGCCGCCGCAGGTGAACAGCTCGACGTGTGGGCGCAACGCACGGGAGCCGAGATCGTGCGCGGCGCCGAAGGCGCCGATCCTGCATCGGTCATTTTCGATTCCATCCAGGGTGCGACCGCACGTGGTGCCGACCTCGTGCTCGCCGACACCGCCGGGCGTCTGCAGTCGAACACAAACCTCATGGAGGAGCTGCGCAAGGTGCGCCGCGTCGCAGAGAAGGGCAGCGGTGTCGTCAGCGAAGTACTCCTCGTCATCGATGCAACGACGGGACAGAACGGTCTGTCGCAGGCGCGACAGTTCTCCGAGGCAACGCAGGTCACCGGAGTCGTGCTCACGAAGCTCGACGGCTCGGCGAAGGGTGGAATCGTCTTTGCGATCGAAACCGAACTCGGCATCCCGGTGAAGCTCGTCGGGCTCGGCGAAACCATCGACGATCTCGCACCGTTCGATCCCGTCGAATTCGTCGACGCGTTGCTCGGCGACTAGCCGCCGCGGGTCACGCTCGTCGCGACGACGGTAGATTCGCCACGATGTTCGACACCCTCGGCGAGCGCCTCGGATCCATCGTCGGTCGCCTGCGCAACCGCGGACGACTGAGCGAAGCCGAGGTCGACGAGGTCCTCTCCGAGATCCGCGTCGCGCTGCTCGACGCCGACGTCAACGTCACCGTCGTGCGCAACGTCGTTGCTCGCATCCGCATCAAGGCGATCGGCGCCGAGGTGTCGAAGGCCCTCGATCCGGCTCAGCAGATCATCAAGCTCGTCCACCAGGAGCTCATCGGGCTGCTCGGCGGCGACACACTGCAGATCGTCTACGCGAGCCAGCCCCCAACGGTCGTGCTCATGGCCGGCTTGCAAGGTTCGGGCAAGACGACGAGTGCGGCAAAGCTCGCCAACTGGTTCAAGCGTCAGGGTCGCCAACCGTTGCTCGTCGGTGCCGACCTGCAGCGTCCGGCCGCGGTCGAGCAGTTGCGCGTGCTCGGTGCGAGCATCGACGTGCCGGTGTTCAGCGATGCCGGCGATCCCGTCGACGTCGCCGCGCGGGGCGTTGCCGAGGCACGCCGTGTCGGTCGCAACGTCGTCATCGTCGACACTGCCGGTCGTCTCGCCATCGACGAAGAAATGATGCGCGAAGTGCGCCGCATCAGCGACGCCGTGTCGCCGAACTACACGTTCCTCGTCGTCGACGCGATGACCGGTCAGGACGCCGTCACCGTCGCGCAGTCGTTCAACGACACGTTGTCGATCGACGGCGTCATCCTGTCGAAGCTCGACGGCGACGCACGCGGCGGTGCCGCGTTGTCGGTGAAGGAGGTCATCGGCAAGCCGATCGCCTTCGCTGCGACGGGGGAGAAGATCGACGCGTTCGAGCAGTTCCATCCCGATCGCATGGCGGGGCGAATCCTCGGCATGGGCGACATGCTCACGCTCATCGAACAAGCCGAGTCGGTGTTCGAAAAGGAGCAGGCCGAGGCGGCGGCGAAGAAACTCGTCGGCGGCGGGTTCACGCTCGACGACTTCCTCGAGCAGTTGCAGCAGTTGAAGAAGATGGGTCCTCTGCAGAACGTCATGGGCATGATCCCCGGACTCGGTGCGCAGGTGAAGGACGCGCAGATCAGCGACGATCAGGTGAAGATCACCGAGGCGATCATCCGCTCGATGACCCCCGCCGAACGGGCCAATCCGCAGATCATCAACGGCAGTCGCCGCAGCCGCATCGCTCGCGGCAGCGGCACCCAGGTGCAGGACGTCAACCGACTCGTCAAGCAATTCACGGAGATGCAGAAGATGATGAAGCGGTTTGGGGGCCGACTGCCCTCCCGATAGCCTCCATGAGGCCCCGTGCGGGCACCATCGATTCGTCTCAGTCATCACAGGAGCACCATGTCCGTCAAGTTGCGTCTCGCCCGAGTCGGCAAGACCAAGCAGCCGCACTACCGCGTCGTTGCGGCCGACACCCGCAAGGCCCGCAACGGAGAATTCCTCGACATCGTCGGCCAGTACCGTCCGCGCGAGGAGCCCTCGGGCTTCGTCGTCGACTCGGCCAAGGTGATGCGCTGGTTGAACAACGGTGCGCTCCCCACCGAGCGTGTGCGCAAGCTCCTCGAGATCAACGGCGTGTGGGCCGAGTTCATGGCCACCAAGTCGACCGCGAAGAAGAAGTAGTCCGCACCGTGTCGGAAGCACCGGTCGCCACCAAGGTTCTCGACCACATCGTTCGCTCGATCGTCGACAATCCCGAGGGTGTGCGCATCGAGTCGGTCGACGATGACGGCGTGATCATCCTCGAGGTGCGCGTTGCCGACGGCGACCTCGGTCGCGTCATCGGTCGCCGCGGTCGCACCGCGCAGAGCATCCGCGCACTCGTGCGTGCCGCTGCTTCGCGCGACGGCGTCGAAGTCGACGTCGACTTCCTCGACGACTGAGTCCGTCGCACAACGGGCGCCGATCGTGCGCATCGACGTCTTTTCCATTTTCCCCGGGCAGGTCGATGCCTTCTGTAACGTGAGCCTCCTCGGCCGCGCGCGCGAGCGGGGCCTGCTCGATCTGCGCACTCACGACATTCGCGAACACACGACCGACGTGCACCGCACGGTCGATGATTCGCCGTTCGGCGGTTCGGCGGGCATGGTGTTGCGTCCCGAGCCGATCTTTGCCGCCGTGCGCGCGGCGCAACCACCGCGACCGTTGCTGCTCACGTCGCCAGGTGGTCGACGTTTCGACCAGGCGATGGCCCGCGAACTTGCTTCGCGCGGCGGGTTCTCGCTGTTGTGCGGCCGCTACGAGGGTGTCGATCATCGTGTGCGCGAGCATCTCGTCGACGGCGAAGTGTCGATCGGTGACGTCGTACTCGGCGGCGGTGAAGTGGCCGCCTGCGTCGTCATCGAAGCGGTGACGCGACTCGTTCCCGGAGTCATGGGCAACGAGGAGTCGGGCGTGCACGAGAGCTTCGCCGACGATCTGCTCGAAGCGCCGCACTACACGCGTCCCGCGACCTTCGAGGGGTGGGAAGTTCCCGACGTGTTGCGCAGCGGCGATCATGCCCGCGTCGCACGATGGCGTCGGGCACAGGCCCTGCACCGCACCCTGCATGCCCGCCCCGACCTGGTTGCGCGCCGTGGTGGGCTCTCCGCAGAGGATGAGCGTCTGTTGGAAGAGTTCCCCGCCGTCCCGTATCCTGAAGCCTCCCTATGAAACCCACCGACATCGTCGACTCCCAATATCTGCGCTCCGACATCCCGG
>JBIIDI010000091.1:0-7133 GCA_044238425.1 Ilumatobacteraceae bacterium | reverse complement strand
GCACTTCACCACCATGGCTGCACGTCGTCGCTCCGTTCCGGCTCGTTCGATTCGCTACGTCGACATTGCCGACACGCTGCGCAAGCGCATCGCCAAGGGGCGGTACTCGGGTGTGGCGGTGCTCCCCAGCGAGTCGGAATTGTCGGAGGAGTTCGCGGCGAGCCGGGTGACGATTCGTCGTGCGCTCGAGACGCTGCGCGACGAGGGACTCGTCGCATCGCGGCAGGGGTTGGGTTGGACGCTCGTCACGGGCGCGACACCTCAGGTACTCGGTCGACTCGGCACGATCGAGGAGCAGCTCTCGGCGGCGGGTGTACGCAGTGCGCGTCGCGTGCTCGACTTCGCATTCGAGCGCGCGCCGAAGCGGATCGCGTCGTTGCTCGATGCCGACGACGTTTTGCGCGTGAAGCGCGTGAACCTCGCCGACGGCGAACCGTTCGCGGTCGTCACCGTGTGGTGTCCCGAGGACATCGGGCGGCGCCTGTCGCGCAGTGACGTCGAGCGCAGTTCCTTCTACGAACTCATCGACGTTCCGCTGCGCGGTGCGACGCAGACGATTGCCGCCGATGCCGCGACGGCGGGCGAGGCGAAGCTGCTCGGTGTGAAGGCGGGTTCACCGGTTCTGCGTTGCGAGCGAACGACGCGCGACGTGAAGGGACGTGTCGTGCTCTTCTCCGAGCACGTCTTTCCCGGGCATCGAACGTCGTTCGTCGTCGAGTTGCCCTCGGTGGCGCATTCGATCGCGCCGACCGGTTTGCGTCTCGTCGATTAGGCGAAGCCGCCGCCGCCGACGGTGTGCGCCCCGGGCTACCAGCGATCCCAGTGAAGAACGCTGTCGAGGGGCAGTCGGGCGGCGGGTTTGAAGTCGGTGCCCTTCGTGTACGCGACGGGGAAGAGCCCGCCCTGCGTGATCGCGTCGTACGGAATGCCGAGAAGTTCCGCCGCCTTGCGCTCGCCGTCGTTCATGAGATGGATTGTCGTCCATGCGCTGCCCAGGCCCCGTTCGCGCAACGCGAGCATGAAGCTCCACGTTGCGGGGAGCAGCGAACCCCACATCGAGGCCGTCGCGAACGACGGCAGGTTGTCGAGGCGGCCTTCGATTGCGGGGATGACGAGCAGCGGTGCGCGGTGGAAGTTCTCGGCGAGGAACAGCGCGGAGTCGACGACCTTGTTCATGCGTTGCGTGCGCACGTCGTCGGAGGCGCGTTGCGGTCGCGGCGCGGCTGCGTACAGTGCGAAGTTCTCGCGGTAGATGTCGCGCAGCGCGAGCTTCTTTGCCGGATCCTCGACGATGATCCAGTGCCAACCCTGGTTGTTCGATCCGCTCGGTGCCTGCAGTGCGAGTTGCAGGCACTCCTCGACGACGCTGCGCGGCACCGGCCGGTCGAAGTCGAGGCGCTTGCGCACGCTGCGCGTCGTCGTGAGGAGCGTGTCGGCATCGAGGTGGAGCCGGGGGTGAATGGTCATGTGACAGAGTGTGTCATGCCGCGACGGTGCGCATGATCGGTCGGTACCGTCATGCGAGGGGGGTGCGATGTCGATGGGCAGTGACGGTGCATCCGGCCTCGTGGCCGTGGAGCGACACGATTCGGGAGTCGTCGAGGTGCAGCTGCGTCGCGCCGACAAACGCAACGCGCTCGACGCGGCGATGTTCCGCGCGCTCGCACGGGCGGGGGCATCCCTGCTCGACGACCGGAGCGCACGCGTCATCGTTCTGACGGGCGACGGTGCGTCGTTCTGTGCGGGGCTCGACCTTGCCGCGTTCGCGACGCTCGGTGCGCAAGGTACCGCGCGACGTTTCGATCCGCACGACGATGGTGACGACACGGCGGGTCCGGGGACTCTCGTCGTCGACGGCGACACTCACGTTGCCCAGTACGTGTGCCGTGTGTGGCGCCTCGCACCCGTGCCGGTCGTCGCGGCGTTGCACGGACACGCTCTGGGTGCCGGGTTGCAGATCGCCCTCGGTGCCGACGCGCGCATCGCCCATCCCGACACGCAGTTGTCGCTGCGCGAACTGCACTGGGGAATCATTCCCGACATGGCGGGCACTCTCCACATGCAGGGTCTCGTGCGCGACGACGTCGCGCGCGAGCTCGTATACACCGCACGGATCATCGATGCACGCGAAGGGGAGCGCATTGGCCTCGTCACGCGTCTCGCCGACGACCCCCGCGCAGCCGCACTCGACCTCGCCGCCCAGATCGCGGCGCGCAACCCCGACGCGGTGCGCGCGGCGAAAGTGCTGCTGTCCGGTACGGCGACCGATGTAACGTCCGGCGCTGCGTCACGGCACATGGCCCGCGAGCGGGAGCTCATCGCCTCGCTCGTGAACACGCCCAACCAGCGCGAAGCGGTGATGGCGAGTCTCGAAAAGCGCCCTGCGCGTTTCGTCGACCCCGCGCGCTGAGCAGGCACGACCCGTCGTTTGCGAGGGGCATCCCCGTATCATGGGGGAGTCGGGCCAACGTCGTCCCGGGCAGTTGCACGATCCGTACTTGCGGTTGCGTAGCTGCATCCATCCACCGACGACCGGCCATGCGGGTGATTCCGCGGGCAACGAGGACGACACATGTTGCATGATCTGCCGCGTGCGCGCGGCCTGTACGACCCGCGTTTCGAGCACGACGCGTGCGGAGTGTCGTTCGTCGTCGACATCAAGGGCCGTGCATCGCACGACCTCGTGCTCACGGGTCTCGGTGCCCTGTGCAGCATGGAGCACCGCGGTGCGACCGGCGCCGAACCCGACACGGGTGACGGAGCGGGCGTGCTCGTGCAAGTGCCCGATCGTTTCCTGCGCCGCGTCGCCGGTGTCGAACTACCCGAGCGCGGTGCTTACGGCGTCGGTCTCGCATTCCTGCCGTTCGACGACGTCCTCGCGGAGAAGGCCGTCGAACACGTCGCGCGGATCGTCGCCGAGGAGCGTCTCGTGCTGCTCGGATGGCGTGCGGTGCCCGTGTCACCCGATTGTCTCGGTCGCAGTGCGCGGGCCGTCATGCCGCGCTTCGCTCACATGTTCGTCTCCGATCCCGCGGGTGCACGTGACGTCGCCCTCGACCGCAAGTTGTTCGTCGTGCGCAAGCGGATCGAACACGAACTGCCCGACGAACTGCGCACGTACTTCCCGTCACTCTCCTCGCGCACGCTCGTGTACAAGGGCATGCTCACGACGCCGCAGCTCGGCGAGTTCTTCCCCGACCTTGCCGCCGACGACTTCGAGTCGGCTCTCGCCCTCGTGCACAGTCGATTCAGCACGAACACGTTCCCGTCGTGGCCGCTGGCCCACCCGTACCGCTACATCGCACACAACGGCGAAATCAACACGGTGCAAGGCAACCGCAACTGGATGCGCACCCGCGAGGCGCTGCTGCGCAGCGACCTCATCGAGGGTCTCGATCGTGCGTTCCCGGTGTGCACCGTCGGCGGTTCGGACTCGGCGAGCTTCGACGAAGTGCTCGAGCTGTTGCACCTCGGCGGCCGGTCGCTCCCGCACGCCGTGCTCATGATGATCCCCGAGGCGTGGGAGAACAACCCCACGATGGATCCGCTGAAGCGCGACTTCTACCGCTACCACTCGGCGCTCATGGAGCCATGGGACGGTCCGGCAAGCGTTGCATTCACCGACGGCACGCTCATCGGTGCGGTGCTCGACCGCAACGGTCTGCGTCCGAGTCGCTACTGGGTGACGAGCGACGACCGGCTCATCATGGCGAGCGAAGTCGGGGTCGTCAGCGTTCCCGCCGACACGATCGTGCGCAAGGGGCGCCTGCAGCCGGGGCGCATGCTGCTCGTCGACACCGCGCAGGGGTGCATCGTCGACGACGAGACGATCAAGCGACAACTCGCGTCCGCGCAGCCGTACGGCGAGTGGTTGAAGTCCGGGCTCGTCGAACTGCCCGATCTGCCCGGCCGTGAGCACGTCGTGCACAGTCGCGACAGCGTCGTGCGCCGTCAGCAAATTTTCGGATACACCCACGAGGAGCTGAAGCTCATCGTCGCGCCGATGGCGCTCGCCGGTGCCGAGCCGATCGGTTCGATGGGCACTGACACGCCGATCGCCGTGCTGTCGACGCGCCCGCGGCTGTTGTTCGACTACTTCAAGCAACTCTTCGCCCAGGTGACGAATCCGCCCCTCGATGCGATTCGCGAGGAAGTCGTCACGTCGGTGGCATCGACGCTCGGTCCGGAGAGCAACCTGCTCGCGGCGGGTCCGGAGAATTGCCGCCAACTCACCCTGCCGTTCCCGATCATCGACAACGACGAGTTGGCAAAGATCATCCACGTCAACGACGACGGCACGATGGCCCATCTCGCGGCCGTCGTCGTCGGAGGTCTCTACCGCGTCGCCGACGGCGAAGCCGGGTTGCGCGCGGCCCTCGACGACGTGCGTGCGAAGGTGTCGCGAGCGATCGACGACGGTGCGCGAATCATCGTTCTGTCCGACCGGAATGCCGACGCGGTGTACGCGCCGATTCCCTCGTTGTTGCTGACGAGCGCGGTCCATCACCACCTTGTGCGCGAGCGCCGCCGGACCATGGTCGGTCTCGTCGTGGAGTGCGGCGACGCGCGCGAAGTGCACCACATGGCCCTGCTCATCGGGTACGGCGCGGGTGCGATCAATCCGTACCTCGCATTCGAGTCGATCGAGGACATGATCGCCGCCGACGAGGGCAAGGGCATCAACGGCCTCGGCGGAATGGATCCGCGCAAGGCGGTGAAGAACTACGTGAAGGCCGCCGGCAAGGGCGTGCTCAAGGTGATGTCGAAGATGGGCGTGTCGACGGTGGCGTCGTACACCGGTGCGCAGATCTTCGAGGCGATCGGTCTCGGACGCGAGGTCGTCGACGAGTTCTTCACCGGCACCGTGTCGCGTCTCGGCGGAATCGGGCTCGCCGAGATCGCGACCGAAGTCGCCGCGCGCCACGCGGTCGCGCATCCGGCGCGACCCGACCAGCGACTCCACCGCAAGCTCGAACTCGGCGGTGAGTACCAGTGGCGCCGCGAGGGTGAGCACCACTTGTTCAACCCCGACACCGTGTACCGACTGCAGCACGCGACGCGCGCGGGGCGCTACGACCTGTTCAAGCAGTACACGTCGGCAGTCGACGACCAGTCCCGCGTGCTCGCCACGTTGCGCGGGCTCTTCGAGTTGACGCCGCAGCGCCCGCCGGTTCCGCTCGACGAGGTCGAACCGGTGTCGAGCATCGTCCGACGTTTTTCGACGGGGGCGATGAGTTACGGCTCGATCTCCGCCGAGGCGCACGAGACGTTGGCGATCGCCATGAACCGCCTCGGCGCGAAGAGCAACACCGGCGAGGGCGGGGAGGATCCCGAACGATTCGTTCCGCTGCCCAACGGCGACTCCAAGCGCTCGGCGATCAAGCAGGTCGCGTCGGGTCGCTTCGGTGTGACGAGCGAATACCTCGTCAACGCCGACGACGTGCAGATCAAGATGGCCCAGGGCGCAAAGCCCGGTGAGGGCGGACAGTTGCCGGGACACAAGGTGTATCCGTGGATCGCCAAGACGCGGCACAGCACGCCGGGCGTCGGCCTCATTTCGCCGCCGCCGCACCACGACATCTACTCGATCGAGGACTTGAAGCAACTCATCCACGACCTGAAGAACGCCAACCCCGAGGCTCGCGTGCACGTGAAACTCGTCGCCGAGGTCGGCGTGGGAACGGTCGCTGCCGGCGTGAGCAAGGCGAAGGCCGACGTCGTTCTCATCTCCGGTCACGACGGCGGCACCGGTGCGTCGCCGCTCACGTCGCTGAAGCATGCGGGTGCTCCGTGGGAGCTCGGTCTCGCAGAGACTCAACAGACGCTGCTGCTCAACGGTTTGCGCGACCGCATCGTCGTGCAAACGGACGGGCAAATGAAGACGGGTCGTGACGTCGTCGTCGCCGCCCTGCTCGGTGCGGAGGAGTTCGGCTTCGCCACGGCCCCGCTCGTCGTGAGCGGTTGCGTGATGATGCGCGTCTGCCATCTCGACACGTGCCCCGTCGGCATCGCCACGCAGAATCCGGAATTGCGTCGTCGGTTCTCGGGGCAGCCCGAGTTCGTCGTCAACTTCTTTGAATACATCGCGCAAGAAGTGCGCGAGTACCTCGCCCAACTCGGGTTCCGCAGTCTGCACGAGGCGATCGGGCATGTCGAATGCATCGACGCACGCGTCGCCGTCGACCACTGGAAGGCGAAGGGGCTCGACATCGCCCCGCTGCTCATGGCGCCGGAGAACCCCTACGGCCAGACTCCGTACCAATCGGTCGCACAAGACCACGGTCTCGCCGATTCGCTCGATGCCCGACTCATCGAGGCGTGCGCACCGGCGATCGGTGACGCGCAGCCGGTGACACTCGATCTTCCGGTCGGCAACGTCAACCGCTCCGTCGGCACGATGCTCGGCAGTCGCGTCACGCGTGCATGGGGCGGGGCGGGCCTGCCCGACGGCACGATCACGCTGCGCTTCACGGGTTCGGCCGGCCAGTCGTTCGGTGCCTTCGTGCCGCGGGGGATCGATCTGCTGCTCGAGGGCGACGCCAACGACTACGTCGGCAAGGGACTGTCGGGCGGACGCATCGCGGTGCGACCGCCGAAGGCGGCGACGTTCGTCGCCGAGGACAACGTCATCGCGGGCAACGTCATCGGGTACGGCGCGACGAGCGGCGAGCTCTACCTGCGCGGCATCGTCGGCGAGCGCTTCTGCGTGCGCAACTCCGGTGCAACCGCGGTCGTCGAGGGAATCGGTGATCACGGGTGCGAGTACATGACCGGTGGACGGGTCGTCGTGCTCGGTGCGACCGGTCGCAACTTCGCCGCCGGAATGTCCGGCGGTATCGCCTACGTACTCGACGTCGACGGCAACTTCGCGTCACGCGTCAACGGCGAGATGGTCGACGTCGTCGATCTCGAACCCGCCGATCTCGAGTGGTTGCGCGACACGCTGCAGCGACACGTTCGTTACACCGACTCGGCCGTGGCCGTCCGGCTCCTCGCCGCCCCCGATACGTGGGCGGGCTCGATCCGCAAGGTCATGCCCCGCGACTATGCGCGCGTGCTGAAGGTCATCGATGCGGCCCGTGCCGACGGTTGCGACGACGAGGAAGTATCCCGACGAATCATGGAGTCCGCCC
>JBIIDI010000092.1:0-7133 GCA_044238425.1 Ilumatobacteraceae bacterium | reverse complement strand
TTCGGTCTGAACGATCCGTTGTTCAACCGCGACGTGTCGTTCTACGTCATGCAGTTGCCGTTCATCGAATTCGTCGTGAACTGGGCATTCGCCGCGTTCATCCTCGTCACACTCGTGACCTTCGCGGCGCACTACCTCAACGGCGGCGTGCGCCTGCAGACCCAGGGGCGGCGCGTGACAACGGCCGCAAAGACGCACCTGTCGGTGCTGTTCGCGGTGCTGTCGCTGCTGCGTGCCGTCGACTACTGGTTCTCGCGATTCGACCTCACCCGCTCGACGCGCGGCGTCGTGCAGGGTGCGACGTTCACCGACGTCAACGCGCAGTTGCCGGCAACGAATCTCATGATCCTCGTGTCGGTCGCAGTGGCGCTGCTGTTCCTTGTGAGCATCCGCCAGCGTGGCTGGCGACTCCCGGTTCTCGCGACGCTGCTGTGGGTGGTCATCGCCGTTGCAGCCGGCGGCGTGTACCCCGCTCTCATCCAGCGATTCCAGGTGCAGCCGAACGTGAGCACGAAGGAACTGCCGTACATCGAGAGCAACATCGCCGCGACGAAGGCGGCAATGGGTCTCGCCGACGTCACGCGAACTCCGCTCCCGGTCGAGCCGCTGACGACGGCCGAGGTCGTCGCCGATCCGAGCCCGTTGACCGACGTTCGCCAGCTCGATCCACTGCAGATGCGCGACCGATTCACACTCGACGAAGGACGCACGTCGTTCTACGCGGTTCGTGACCTCGACGTCGACCGATACGAGATCAACGGGCGACTGCAACAGGTACTCGTCGCCGCGCGCGAGATCAACACCGCCGGTATCCCGAACCGCACGTGGGTGTCGCGCCACTTGCTGTACACGCACGGTTGCGGCCTCATCGCCGCACCCGCGAGCACGAGCACCATCGACGGTCGACCCGTCTACGTCGACCTGCCAGTGACGCGACCCGAGCTGTACTTCGGCGAGGGAATCAACGACTACGCGGTCATCCGATCGGAACAACCCGAGCAGGCGTGCTCCGCGGACCAACCGGCCGCTGGCGACCTCGGCGGTGTCGAACTGTCGTCGACCTTGCGCCGGGTTGCGTATGCGGTGAGCTACGGCGAATACAACCTGTTCGGTTCGTCGCTCATCAATCCCGACTCGCTCATCCTGCACGACCGAAACGTCGTCGATCGGGTGCGCCGCCTCGCTCCGTTCCTGCGATTCGATGCCGATCCGTACCCTGTGGCCGTCGACGGCCGCGTGAAGTGGGTCATCGATGCGTACACGCTGAGCGATCGTTACCCGTATGCACAGACGGCCAACGTCGACCAGCTGACTCCGGGTAGCGGGCTGTTGACCTTCTTCAACTACGTGCGCAACAGCGTGAAGGCTGTGGTCGACGCCTACGACGGCTCGGTGACGATGTACGTCATCGACGACGCCGATCCGCTCATCGCCGCATGGAGCAAGGCGTTCCCCGATCTGTTCACCCCGGTCGATGAAGCGCCGGCCGATCTCGTCGCGCATTTCCGTTATCCCGAGGATCTCTTCCGGGTCCAGACGAACGTGTACGGGCGCTACCAGTTCAACGACGCGACCCTGTTCTTCAACCGCGACGCGGCGTGGAGCGTTGCACAGGCACCGCCGACCGAGCCCGAATCATCGGGTGGCGTCGTCGGCAGTTCCGGCCTCGGTACGAACGACGCCATCGACGTGCAGGATGCGAACGTGCTGCGCTTCGAGCCGTACTTCACGATGTTCCACGATCCAATTGGTGACGGCGATCCGACGTTCTCGATGCTGCGCCCCTTCGTGCCGTTCTCGGCCGACAACGCACGCAAGGAGCTGCGCGCATTGATGGTCGTGTCGAGCGATCCGAAGTCGTACGGGAAAATCACCGTGTATGAGCTCGGCGAACCGCTGCCCGAGGGCCCGGGAACCGTTGCCGCCGAGTTCGGCAGCAACCCCGTCGTCTCCCAGCAAGTGACGTTGCTCGACCAGCGCGGTTCGCGGGTCATCTTCGGCGATCTGCAGATGGTGCCGCTGCAGCGCGGCCTGTTGTACGTGCGTCCGCTCTTCACACGACCCGATGACCTCACGGCGAAGCAGGTGTTCGTCCGCAAGTTCCTCGTGTCGTACGACAACAGAGTCGTCATGGCCGACAGTCTCACCGAAGCGGTCAGTCGTCTCTTCCCGGGATTCGACACCGACCTTGGTGATCGCACCGACGACGGCACCGTGGTGGAAGAGGAAGTGACGCCGACTCCCGAGACGACCCCGGCTCCCGATGCCGGTGCGCCGGACACGACGGAGACGACGCTGCCGGTCGATGCGAACACGTTGACCGCTCCCGAGTTGCTCACGCGGGCGGACCAGCTGTTCCGCGAAGCCGATGCCGCACTTGCGGCAACACCGCCGGATTTCGCCACGTACCAGGCGAAGTTGTCGGAAGCCCAGGCTCTCGTGCGACGCGCCCTCGAGCTCGTCGGCGGCTGAGAATTGCGTGCGCGTCAGCGCAGGCGGCGAATCATCTCGGCGATTTCCGCGAGGTCCTGTCTGAAGGCGATTTCGTAACGCGCCTGCTCGTTGGCGATGCGCGTCTGGTTGGTGCGCAGTTCGGTGAGCGTGGCTTCCACCGCCGAGTCGTCGTCGTTCTCTGACAGTGCTGCGAGATCGTTCCCGAGTTCGTGGAGCTGGTTCGACAGTTCGGTGGTCATTCGCGTGACACGCGAGTCGAGTGCTGCGATCTTCTGGTCGAGTGCGTTGGCGGCGCCGGTGACGAGCGCGAGGTCGTTCGTGCGCTTCGTCAGTTCGCTGCGCAGCGCGGTCAGTTCGCTACGCAGCAGATCGAGGTCGGATTGGCTGGCTTTCGGGGTGCGTCGGAAGATCGGCATGGTCGTGGTGGTTCGTCAATCATCGCACGATAGAGTTCAGCGGCACGACGCGGGGTAGAGCAGTCCGGTAGCTCGTCAGGCTCATAACCTGAAGGTCGCAGGTTCAAATCCTGCCCCCGCCACCATTTTCGTCTAACTTCCCAGTCGGTGACCCGACTGCTGCGAAACCCCGTGAGTTGGGTCGTTGCGGCCAATGTGGGGTTGTTCTCATGGTTGACGGGTGGTCGGATCGTGTGGCCCGGTCACGTGTCGTGGTTGATGGTCGGAGACACGGCATCCGGGTATCTCGGTTGGGAGTTCTTTCGGCGCGGTCCGTTGACCGTGTGGCCGCCGGGTGCGTCGCCGTTGTTCGGTGTCGGTTATTCGAGTTCCGTCGTCTATGCCGACGCGATTCCACTTTTGGCGCTTCCGATGAAGTTCTTGTTGGCATTCACCGACGTTCAGTTTCAGTTCCTGGGTGCGTGGTTGCTCGCATGCTTCGTCTTGCAGGGTGTTTTCGCGGTCAAGTTGCTGCAACGCTTCGGTGTGGATGGTCCGGTGCTCGTGCCGGGCGCGCTGTTGTTCTCGATTGCGCCGGTCTTCCTGTACCGCATGGTCACGGGTGGTTACGGACACATGGCGCTGGCCGGTCACTTTCTCGTGTTGTGGGCCTTATGGCTGGTTCTCGATCCGCAGTTGTCGCACCGGAGATGGGCGGCGGTGTTGTTGGTGTCGTTGCTCGTGCAGTTTTACCTGTTCGTCATGGTCGGCTACTTCTACGTGGTCGCAATCGGGTGGTGGGTGTGGCGTCACCGTGGTGAGGGTTCATGGTTGGCGGTCGGTCGCGGTGTCGCGGGCAACGTGACGGTCGTGTTGGTCGTGGCGTATCTCGCCGGTTATTTCATGGGCGGATCAGCGAGCAGTACGGGATTCGGTGAGTTCCGGGCCGACGTTCTTGCCCTCATTGATCCGTTACCTCTTGATTACAGCGAGGGGACTGGGTGGTCACGGTTTGTTGCAGATCGTCTGACAACCGATCTCAGCTACGAGGGATACGGATTTGTCGGCATTGCGGTACTCGCACTCATGCCCGTAGCCGTGTTACTGATGACCGTCCTACGAAGTTGGAGACGGATGTGTTTCCGTATCGGGCTGATCGTTGCACCAACCACATTGCTCGCTTTTTCCAATCGAGTGCGCGCTGGATACCGGGAGATTGCAACCCTCGAGCTCCCTGATTCAGTGGAGGCAGTCCTCGGTGTCGTCCGAGCATCAGGTCGCTTCATTTGGATCGTCGTGTATGCAGTCACAGCGCTTTGCGTAGCCGGACTGGTAGTAGCTGCAAGAAGAGTGAGTGTTGCGGCAACGATGGTTGTCACTGCACTCTTATGCATACAGATGTACGACCAGGCAGAGGCACATCGGCGGATACGTGAGCGATTCGTTGAAAACCGACCGACCCTAGAAGTAGTCACGAGCGAGGCGTGGGAAAGAGAGATCCGCAGAGCGGACTGCATTGCGGTGTTTCCTACCCCTGTAGGTGCGGATCCATGGAGTGAAGTCGCGGAGTATGCGTTGCGGCTCGGCAAAGTGACGAATGCCGCATACATGTCTCGGTGGAACCCGGCCGACGTCGCTGAAGTCAACGTGAAGATTCAGCAGTCATCAGCACTCAGCAACCTCCACCAGTCGTGTGCTCGCCTCGACTTGGCTGAAGAGGATTTAATGACACTCCCGGGCCAGCTCCTCTCGAACAATGGGAATCCAGCAAGATTCATCGTTTCTCGAAACTCCGAGAAAAAGTTGGTGATTCGCGAGAGATCACCGTGATGAAGAGCCTCCTTCTTCGATCTTCGCGAAGCCCCGTCAGCTGGGTCGTTGCGGCCAACGTGGCATTGTTCTCATGGCTGACGGGGGGTCGGATCGTGTGGCCCGGTCACGTGTCGTGGTTGATGTGGGGCGATTCCGCGCAGCACTACCTGGGCTGGGAATTCTTTCGACGGGGGTCCTTGACCGTGTGGCCGCCGGGTGCGTCGCCGTTGTTCGGGGCCGGGTACTCGAGTTCGGTCGTTTATGCCGACGCGATTCCACTTCTGGCGTTGCCGATGAAGTTCTTGTTGGCGTTTACCGACGTTCAGTTTCAGTACCTGGGTGCATGGTTGTTGGCGTGTTTTGTGCTTCAAGGTGTGTTCGCGGTCAAGTTGCTGCGACGCTTCGGTGTTGACGGTCCGGTGCTCGTGCCGGGTGCGTTGTTGTTCTCGATCGCCCCGGTGTTCCTGTACCGGATGGTGACTGGCGGCTACGGCCACATGGCGCTGGCGGGTCATTTTCTCGTGCTGTGGGCATTGTGGCTGGTTTTCGATCCGCAGTTGTCGCATCGGCGGTGGGCGGTGTTGTTGTTGGTGTCGTTGCTCGTGCAGTTCTACCTGTTCGTCATGGTCGGCTACTTCTACGTGGTCGCAATTGGGTGGTGGGTGTGGCGTCACCGTGGTGAGCGGCATTGGTTGGCGGTCGGTCGCGGTGTCGTGGGCAACGTGACGGTGGTGTTGGTCGTGGCGTATCTTTCCGGTTACTTCATGGGCGGATCAACCGTCGCCGACGGATTCGGGCAATTCCGCACCGACATCGTCGGTCTCATCGATCCGAGCCCAAATGACTTCCCGGGCTGGTCGGCGGTTCTGCCGAACCCGTTCAACGTTGACGGGACGCAGGAGGGGTATGCATTCCTCGGAACCGCCACGCTCATTCTCGGCGCGGCTGCACTTGTCATCAGGCTTCGTCGGCGTTCACGGATCGATCGTCGACTCTTCCTCCTTGCAGCGACTTCGGCGCCACTCTTTGTCCTTGCAATGTCGAACCGCCTTCAGTTCGCGGGACGTGAGGCGGGCGTCCTCCCTTTGCCTACCGGCGTGGAGACGCTGCTCAACGTCGTGCGTGCGACGGGACGATTTTCGTGGCCGATGGTGTACGTCGTCACCTTCGCCGCACTCGTTGTGCTCATTCGGGCAGTACCGCAGCGGATGATTGCTGCCCTCATCGTGGCGATTGCTTTCGTGGTGCAGCTCGCAGATTCACGAACGGCGCTCGCCGAAGTGAACGAGAGATTCGTCGAGAGCTCCCGCGAGGAAACGTATCTCCGTGACGAGCGCTGGGCGTCGATCGCCGACGGGACAACGTGTCTCGTGGTAAGCCCGCCACAGGTGAAGGGTCCCTACTGGCGGGATTTCGCCGAGTATGCGGTACTCAATGGAATGTCGACGAACGTGTCGTATTTGTCCCGCTGGGATCAGGGGGTCGTTGATGCACTGGCCGAGCGAATCGCCGAGCGCATTGATTCACTCGACCTCGACGATGGCTGCTTGTACGTGAAGATCATCGATCGCGGACAGTCATCCATTGCTGAAGCCGAATCGCTTCGGGTCACCGCCGACCGTGCCGAGCGGGGCAATTACGTCATCGAGGTCATCGACGACTTCGTCGTTCTGAGAAAATCAGTCGGTGAGACGTCGTGAGACGGTCAGCGACGACGCTGCCGTCGTGTTGACTTTCCCTGCGGGAGCATGCGGCGGCGCTGCAACCGCGAGCGCACCGGTGCAACGGCGAGTCGTGACGCCAAGCCGATGAGCATCGTGAAGATGAGCGCCCGACCCCACAGGGGAATCGAGCCGAGCACCGGGCCAACGATGACGTTGAACGCGAGGCTCACGGGGTAGATCCACAGCAGCTCGGAGAAGAAGCGCCCGAAGTGGGTGCGATGAGGAGTTCCCGTCGTCTGGGTGCGGAAGAACTCCTCCTCTCCCGCAGTCACGGTCACCCGTTCGGTGACGACGAACTGGTCGAGTTCGCGCAGCAGCTTCTCGCGGTCGTCGCTGCGCTCCCACTGACGCAAGTGCAGGGCGTCGACGAAGCGGAACACCATGTGGTACTCGTCGGATTCGGTGCCGGGGTGGAGAAGCGTTGCACCGAGACAGCCGGGAAACCAGCGAACGGCATCGGCGAGTTTTTCGGATGCGGCGACGAAGGCGGCCGAGGTGCCGATCTTGATCGTGCGCGCAATCGTCACGGTCACCGCGCCCGCGGCGATTTGCGGCAGTTTTGCCGTGTCGAACGATCCCGTGAGTTCCGGCATGGTTTCACCGTACCGAGCGACGGTTCCGACGTGCGGAATCGCCAACTCGTAGACTCATCGGCGATCCTTGCGATCACGTGACCACGATGACGACGAACATTCTCGACACCGGCATCAAGGTGGTGCGCAACGTGTCGGGTTTCACCGTCGGTAAG
>JBIIDI010000090.1:0-7308 GCA_044238425.1 Ilumatobacteraceae bacterium | reverse complement strand
CCGTCGGCGAGATGACCGCGCAGTCGCACTCCACCACGCCGCCACCGCGCTACACCGAGGCGAGCCTGGTGAAGGTGCTCGAGGAGAAGGGCATCGGTCGTCCGTCGACGTACGCGAACATCCTCGGTGTCATCATCAACCGTGGTTACGTGTGGAAGAAGGGACAGTCGCTCGTTCCGAGTTGGACGGCCTTCGCCGTCGTGCGACTCATGACCCAGCACTTCGCCGACATCGTCGACTACGAGTTCACGGCAACCGTCGAGGAGGAACTCGACGACATTGCGACGGGTTCGCGCGAGAAGTCGAAGTGGCTCGGCGAGTTCTATTTCGGCAACGGCAAGGAACTGCCCGGCCTCAAGCCGGTTGCCGAAGCGAACCAGGCGGCGATCGACGCACGCGAGATCAACGGATTCATCGTCGGACACCACCCCGAGTCGGGGGCGATGATCGAAGTACGTCCCGGCAAGTACGGCCCGTACGTGCGCTGCGGCGAGCGCACCGTCGGCGTGCCCGAAACTCTCACTCCCGAGGAACTCACCGTCGCCAAGGCGGTCGAGTTGCTCAACGCGCCGAGCAACGACGAGCCGATCGGACAACTCGACGGCTTGCCCGTGTACGTGAAGACGGGTCGCTTCGGCCCGTACGTGCAACAGGGTGACCGCTCCGACGATGCGAACGCACCCGCACCGCGGACCGCGACGCTGTTTCCGAACATGGAACCGGCCGCGGTGACGATGGAGATGGCGACGATGCTGCTGTCACTGCCCCGAGTCGTGGGCGTCGATCCGGCCGATGGCGTCACGATCACCGCGCAAAACGGTCGCTACGGCCCGTACATCACGAAGGACAAAGACAGTCGCACGCTGAACAGTCACGACGAGATCTTCACGATCACGCTCGAACAGGCGCTTGCCCTCCTCGCCCAGCCGCGCAAGTACGGCCGACGCGGCACGGCGAAGCCACCGTTGAAGGAATTCGGTAACGACCCCGTGTCGGGCTTGGCGGTCGTCGCCAAGGACGGACGCTTCGGCGTGTACGTCACCGACGGCGTCACGAACGCGAGCCTCACACGCGGCGACCGCGTCGAGTTCATCACCCCCGAGCGGGCCTTCGAATTGCTCGCCAACCGTCGCGAGAATCCACCGGAGCCGAAGGGGCCGCGCGCAAAGAAGGCAGCGCGTGCGAAGAAGGAACCCGCCGGCAAGAAGGCTGCTGCATCGACGAGCGACATCGACTCGACACCGACGCCACCCGTCGCGAAGAAGGCTGCCGTCAATAAAGCAGCCGCCAAGAAAACAAGCAAGGCCGCGAAGAAAGCACCGACGAAGAAGCGCGCGGCAGCCAAGTAACCCCTCCCCTCTAGGGTTGGGGCGATGTCAACGGCGAAATACATCGCCCTCGAGGGCGTTGAAGGCTGCGGAAAGTCGACGCACGTCACGCGCCTCGCCGAATCACTCGGCGCTCTCGCCACCCGCGAACCCGGCGGAACCGTCATCGGAGGCACCCTGCGCGGGATCATGGCCGACACGAACAACTCCCATCTCTCGGCCCGTGCCGAGGCGTTGATGATGGCCGCCGACCGGGCGCAGCACCTGCACGAGCTCGTCGTGCCCACGCTCGCCTCCGGACGACACGTCGTCAGCGACCGCTCGCTGTACTCGTCGCTCGCGTACCAGGGATACGGGCGCCAACTCGGCGTCGATGCGGTGCGCAGTTTCAACGACTTTGCCGTTGCCGGACGGTGGCCCGATCTCGTCGTGTACATCCGCCTCGACATTGCCGTCGTGCGCGAGCGGCTAAAAAAGCGCACGATCGACCGCTTCGAGCAGGAAGACGACGCGTTCTTCGCCCGCGTCACCGAAGGGTTCGAAGAACTCGCACGGCGCGAACCCGAGCGCTGGCTCGTCGTCGACGGCCTTCCGCCGAAAGATGACGTGCAGCGCGCGATCCGCGACGGCGTGCGCGAACGACTGGGAATCTGACCATGGCGAGCGTCTGGGACGGCGTCGTCGCTCAGGAAGCGGCAGTGAAGCGTCTGCTCGCACTCGCCGAACACCCGCCGCACGCATATCTCTTCGTCGGTCCCGAAGGTGCGGGCAAGGAGATCGCTGCGCGTGCCTTTGCCGCACGACTCATCACCGGATCGTCCGACCCCTCGTCACGGGAAGCCGATCTCATCATGCGCGGTGCCTTCGCCGACGTCACCGAAGTGGTGCGTGAGGGAGCCGCCGTCGACAAGGAAGAGGCACAAACGATCGTTCAACAGTCGGTACTCACACCGACCGAGTCGGCGATGCGCGTCGTCATCATCCACGACGTCCACCTCATGCGCGATACCGCCGCCGTGCGGTTGTTGAAGACCCTCGAGGAACCCAACGAGCGACTCGTCTTCATCCTCCTGGCCGAGCAACTGGTGACGTCGCTCGACACGATCAACTCGCGCTGCGTCATCGTGCAGTTCCCGCCGCTGTCGGCGGATTCGGTCGTCGAGGCGCTCGTCGCCGAGGGAATCGGACGAGACGTTGCGCAGCGTGCGGCACTGTCGTCCGGCGGGAGTCTCGGTCGGGCGCGAGTGCTCGTCGCCGACCCGGCACTGGCGTCACGACAGGAATTCTTTGCCTCCATTCCTTACCGTCTCGACGGCAGCGGTGCGACCGTCGCCCGACTCGTCGACGAACTCGACGACATGCTCGAGACGGCGATCGAACCGCTCGCCGCACAACACGAGCGCGAACTCGAGGAGCTCGAGATGCGGGTGAAGCTGTCGGGAGAACGCGGCAGCGGACGCCGCGCTCTCGCCGACTCGCACAAGCGCCAGCTGCGCAAGTTCAAAACCGACGAGCTGCGCGAAGGGCTCGCTCTCGTGGCCGCCGAGTACCACCACGCCGTCGTGACGTTGCTCGACCACGCCGACATCGTCATGTACGAGCGGGCGATTCTCGCGATCCACGACGCCATCTCGGCGCTCGCCGTCAACGTCAACGAAACGCTGCTACTCCATTCGCTCTTTGCTCGCTGTCCGTCGTTGCGCACGGTCGTCACCCCGCGTTCGTTGCTTGCGACGCACTGAACGCATGCGCATCGGCATCCTCGTCGTCGCATACAACGCCAAGGACACCCTTGCCTGGGTGCTCGATCGCATCCCCCGCGATTTCCTCTCGCGGATCGACGTCATTCTCGTCTGTGACGACGCCAGCACGGACGAGACGTTTCAGGTGGGTCTCGAATTGCAGCGCACACGCACCGACCTGCCGTTGCAGGTCATCCGTCGCCCGGTGAATCTCGGGTACGGCGGCAACCAGAAGGCGGGATACCGCTGGATGATCGACCACGGTGTTGACATCGTCGTGCTGCTGCACGGCGACGGGCAGTACGCACCCGAATACCTTCCTGCAATGGTCGAGCCGATCGTTGAAGGTCGTGCCGACGTCGTCTTCGGATCACGGATGCTCAACCGCGGAGGCGCCCTTGCAGGGGGCATGCCGAAGTACAAGTTCGTCGGCAACAAGATTCTTACCTTGTGGCAGAACCTCATGGCGGGCGTGCAGCTCAGCGAATGGCACAGCGGCTACCGCGCTTACTCGACTCGTGCGCTCGATTCAGTCGGATTCGAACTCAACTCGAACTACTACGACTTCGACACCGAGATCATCCTCCAGATGATCGAGTCGGGGCAGCGCATCGTCGAAATCCCGATCCCCACGTTCTACGGAGACGAACTGTCACGCGTGAACGGCATCAAATACGGATGGCGGGTGGCGAAACACACCGCGCGATGGCGCTGGGAGCACCGCCGTGGGTGACACGACGTCGGCCCGCGTTGGATCGGCAGTGATTCGTCAACGATTGACACCGCACATCTTCGGCGTGACCTCCGCGCTGATCGCCGCGGTCGTCACCGTCGTCGCAACCCGACGGGGAATCGGTCTCAGCTGGGACTCCACCGACTACATCGCCGTTGGCCAAACGATCGCACGCTACGGATTCGCCCTCGACGTCACGGCGCTGCCGATGACGATCCGCCCGCCCGGGATCTCCGTCGCAGTGACCATCGGCGAGTACCTCGGGATCTCTCCCTCGGTGTCACTACGGCTCCTCAATGCCGTGTCGATCGTCGTCATCGTCATGTGCACCGACGTGCTGCTGCGCCGCGCTGGAGCACGCACGGCGGCTCGGTACGTCGGTGTCGCCCTCGTCGTCGTCAGCCCTGCGCTGCTCGATCTCACGTCGATGGCGTGGTCGGAGCCGCCATTCATCGCTCTCGCGCTGGTGAGCCTCGTCCTCGTCACACAGAAGCGACCGTTGTGGGCCGACCTGCTGCTTGCGGCGTGCTTTTCCGCGTTGTTCTTCGTGCGCTACGTCGGGGTCTTTTATGCAGCGCCGATTGGCGTATTCGCCGTCGTGCGCACATGGCGCGAACGCGGCGCCGTGCAAGCGGTTCTGCGCGGATCACTCATCGCCGTCGTCAGCGCCATCGGACCCGCGTTGTGGCTTCGCCGCAACTACGACATCGACGGCACACTCACCGGTTACCGAGTACCCGGCGGTGGCTCCCTGCTCGGACCGGTCGCCACATTCACGGGAACGCTCGGCAGTTGGGTGCTCGGCCGACCACCGCTCGACGGCAACGGCGGCATCTACCTCTCATGGTCGGATCACAGCACGGCGACGCAGGTCGCCGGAATCCTCGCGTGGGTAACGATCATCCCCGTCGTCATCGGCGCCTTCATGCTCGGGAGGCGGCATGTCGGTGACGTTGTCGGCGTGATGATTCTGCTCGTCGTTGCGTACTCGGCATTTTCCATTTACCGCTTCGTGTACCACGAGATGGGGCCACTCGATTCGCGGATGATGAGCGGTCTGTACGTGCCGTTGCTCGTCGTTCTCGTCGTCTGCATCGATCGAATCGCCCGCACACCGATGGTTGCGCGGGGTGCGCTCGTCGTCGGCGTCATCGCGGTCGCATCACATGCCGTGCAACTCGGTGCCGACGCGGTGGCATACGCCCGCGACGGACGCCACTGGGCCAGTACCACCTTCCAGAACGCGCCCATCCACCGGGAGATTCGCGCACTCGGCGACGACGTGGGTTTGTACAGCAACGAACCGCAGAGCCTCTTCGCCGCCACGATGCACTGGCCCGTGCGCAACCAGTATCAGTACCACCTCGGCTATCCGCGTCCCTGCACCGACCGCTACTTCGTCTGGTACAACCAGACCTTCCTCCCCGAGGGCAAACCGGTTGGTACAACCGTGGTGTACTCCGACTCGTGGGGAGAGATCCTCTCGCTCGGACAATGCGACGAACCGATCGAAAAATACTGGCCGTAACGGCCCGGAACGTCGCTAGCGTGTGGAACCTCGCCCGAGTGGCTCAGTGGTAGAGCAACGCACTCGTAATGCGTAGGTCGCGGGTTCAATTCCCGCCTCGGGCTCCAGAGAATCAGTCGATCGACCAGCGCACTTCGACCGACACGCTCACTTCGCTCGTGCCCAAGTCGATGGTCGTCGCGGCCGCGTCGCCGGCAGCCTCGGTTCGCATGACCGGTGCAACGTTCACCGGAGCATCGATTTCGCTGAATGCCACGACGTCACCGAGCGATACACCGAGAAGCTTCGCGTACTCCTCGGCC
Source organism: Ilumatobacteraceae bacterium (assembly GCA_044238425.1). Classification (GTDB taxonomy): domain Bacteria; phylum Actinomycetota; class Acidimicrobiia; order Acidimicrobiales; family Ilumatobacteraceae; genus F1-60-MAGs027. The sequence goes on along the minus strand of JBIIDI010000090.1, from coordinate 1,675 downwards.
TTCTCCCTCGCCTTGGTGACGGCATCCTCGCGGGCGGCGACGGCCGCATCGGTTGCATCGTCGACGATCGGTGTTGTGCCGTTCACCGACACGTCGGTGCCACCGGCTGCGACGACTGCATCAATCACGGAACCTGCCGATTCGGCGTCACGAACGAGCACGTCGAACATTTGCGTCGCACGATGCCCGGTGATGACCGGACCACCTTCACGCGAATAGTCGTACTCGGGAGCAACCGAATAGCCCTGGGTCGCGATGTCGGCTTCGGCGACTCCCGCATCGAGCAAGGCGGCACGTACCGCATCGGCACTTGACGCCACTCGCGCCGTTGCATCCTCGGGTGTTTCCGCGACGACGCTCACCGACAACGACAGGCGAACCGCATCGGGAACGACGTCGGCGGTGCCGGTCGCGCGAACGGTGATGCCGTCCCCGACCGCGTCACCTCCGATGTTCACGGTTTCACCGCACGAACTGAGAGCGAGAACGGCTGTGAGCGCGGCGGTGGCGGCAAATGCACGACGGAACATGCCCACACGCTACGACTCGCCGCGATGACGCACGTCCCGCAGCGACGACTAGGATCTCCACCGTGATCGCAGCAGTTCCGTGGCATTGGTGGTTGGGAGCAGGATTGCTCATCGCCGGTGGTGGCGCCGTGCTCTCCCTCGTTGCCGGCTACCTGAAGAAGGTGACGGCCATGAAGTACCCGTCACGCAAACAGTCCTCGTAGGAGTCGACAGAGGGGCGATGCGCGCCCCCGATGACGTCCTCGTGCGCCACCCGATGGTGCGCGAATTGCTCACGAAGTGCAGGTTCCCCGCCGCACCCGTTCTCCGCTGTGCGGTGTCGGGCGGTCCCGACTCGATGGCGCTGCTCGCACTTGCCGTTGCATCGGGCGCGCGGATCGAGGCGCACCACGTGCACCATCACCTGCGTGCCGACGCCGACGACGACGTCGTCATCATTCGGCGCTTCGCCGACGCACATGCGGTGTCCGTCATCGAACACCACGTCGCCGTCGCACCCGGACCCAACCTCGAAGCCCGCGCACGTGACGCGCGATACGGCGCCCTTCCCGGTGACGCACTCACCGGCCACACCGCCGACGATCGCGCCGAAACGATGCTCATCAACCTCATGCGCGGCGCGGCGGCCTCGGGGCTGTCGTCGATGCAGCACGAACGACGACCGCTGCTCGCGCTGCGGCGTCGCGACACCCACGATCTGTGTGCGGCACTCGGTATCGCCGTCGTCAGCGACACGATGAACGACGATCCGCGGTTCCAACGCACCCGGGTGCGGGGTGAGCTCGTGCCGCTGCTCAACGACATCGCCGGCCGCGACGTCGTTCCGATTCTCGTGCGCCAGAGCGAGATCATGAAAGACGACGAGCGTCTGCTCGACGAGCTCGCCGCGACGCTCGATCCGACGGATGCGCGCAGCGTGCGCGACGCACCGCTGCCACTCGCCCGCCGCGCATTACGAAGGTGGCTGGCGAGTCCGTACCCTCCCGACGTTGCAACGATCGAGCGGGTACTTGCCGTCGCACGTGGCGAGGCGAAAGCCTGCGACATCGGTGCCGGACGCAGCGTGCGACGATCACAGCAGCGACTCACCATCGTCACATCGCACGACGACGACCCCGGGAGCAGCGACGAAAACGTCGTGTAGG
>JBIIDI010000049.1:0-12126 GCA_044238425.1 Ilumatobacteraceae bacterium | reverse complement strand
CGACCATTTCCTGCGGGGAAAATTCGCTCATGACAACACCGTAGTGCGCGCCTTTTTCAACATGGCGGCTCGTTCCTCGGGCGTTCCGGCGGCGAATTCGCGGTCGCCGATCACTTCGAGGGGTGCGAGGAGCGGATCGTCGGGCCGGCTCCCGATCCACATCCACACCGACACTCCGGCCAGTGCGATGCCGACGACGATGAGTGACGTCCCGATGAACCACGTTCCGGCGTCGGCAATGAGCACGATGCCAAACTACCTACCATGCCCCGCCGCTTGACGTACGCGCAACGCTGCGACTTGCCCGCCCCGGAGTGACCCACCGATGACCGGAACCATCATCAACGTGCTGACGAGCGCGGCATTCGTCGCCGCACTGTGGTGGCTGCGACGCACGCTGAAGTCGCGTGACGTCGACTCGCCGCTCAATGCCCGCGCGAAGTCGCGACGCGCGCGAGGAAGTCGGCGATCGGATCCCCCACCTGATCGTGCTCAATGAGAAAGGCGTCGTGACCGTGCGGTGACACGATCTCGGCGTACTCGGCGGGCGTACCTGCTGCCGCCACGAGGTTGCAGATCTGTTCCTGCTGGTACTTCGGATAGAGAATGTCGCTCGAAATGCCCATGGCGAGGGTCGGCGCGGTGATCCGCGACATCGCATGGCGCAGATCGCCGCGCCCGCGGGCGACGTCGTGCAGGTCCATCGCCTTGCCGATGAGCAGGTAGCTGTTTGCATCGAAGCGGCGAATGAGTCGGTCGCCGTGGTGGTCGAGGTACCTCTCCACCTCGAACTTGTCCCACAACCCGAGACCGCTGTTCTGCGCGTTGCGGTCGGCAAGATCGCGGCCGAAACGATCGGTGAATACGTTGTCGCTGCGGAAGGTCACCTGCGCCACCATTCTGGCGATCGCCAAACCTTCCCACGGTCCCTCGCCGACGGCTGCGTCGTAGTAGTCGCCCCCGCGCCAGCGCGGATCGAGCCTCACCGCGCGCCGACCGATTGCCCCCCAGGCGATCTGCTGGGCAGTGCTCTGTGCGCACGTTCCGATCGCGACGAGCGAATTGACGCGATGCGGATACATGATCGCCCATTCGAGCGCCTGCATGCCGCCCATCGAACCACCGATGACCGAATGCCAACGCGCGACACCGAGTGCGTCGGCGAGTCGCAGCTGCGCGCGCACCATGTCGCGAATGGTGATGACCGGGAACCTCGATCCGTACGGGCGAGCGTCGTCGGGATGCGGTGATGCGGGACCCGTCGACCCCTGGCAACCACCGATGACGTTGCTGCACACCACGAACCACCGCTCGGTGTCGATCGCCCGTCCCGGTCCGACGACGTCCTCCCACCATCCGGGAGTCGGATGTCCGTCCTCTGCGGGACCGGCGGCGTGGCTGTCGCCGGTCCATGCGTGGCACAGCAGCACGGCGTTGCTCGCATCGGCATTCAGCGTTCCCCACGTCTCGTACGCGATCGTGACGCTGCGCAAGGTGTCTCCGCAATCGAGTGCGACGGGGCGATCGGCGTCGAGCTGCAGGAACGACCGCCGACCCGCGGGCTGGCCGGGTTGCCACGCCCCGGTTGCCGGGTAGTCGGTGCGCATCATGGTCGTCGTCCTTGTTGAGATGGCGTGGATCGTGTTCGTTGCCGGAAGTTCCGCATCCCGAACGTTCGCCAGGACCGTTGCTCCCGAAGGGAACCACATCGTCGCCTGGCGACTTGGCACCGTGGGTCTCCCCGGTTGCCGGACCTATTGGTCGCTCGTGATGCGATCGTCAGGCTATCGGCGGTGTCGTGTGGCAACGACGGCGCAAGGCCACGCGCCGGTACACCCGATCGGAGATACGCCGCACCCCGGGAGCGGCGATGAGGCGCCCCGCCCACGACCACGGTGCTCCGCAATGAATGAGGGCCGCCGCAATTGCCCGGGCACCCTCACGGTGCTCGCTGCCGAACCACTGCACTGCCCGTTCGCAGTCCTCGCGCGACACGCCCCAACGCACGAGCGGAGCGGTCTGGTAGTCGACGACCTGTGGCGGGGTGCGCCGTGCGCGCAACCATTCCGCACAGCGCCGACAGAAGTCGCACTCTCCGTCGAAGATGAGCGTCGGAACCTGCAGCATTAGCGTCGTGCGCATCATGGCGTCACCTGCTGCGTCACCGCTCCCTGGCACGACTCCGGAACCGACCTCGACATCGCCGACTCGGTCCACTCCTCGCGCCTCGTGGCGCGTGCTGTCGTCGTGGCGTCTCATCGGGGTTCACCTCCTCGCCGTCGTTCTCGTAGCCGTCATGGTGCTACTCGGATTCTGGCAACTGCGTCGCCACGACGAGCGACTCACCTTCAATGAATCGGTGCGCGACCGCGCCGGACGCGCCCCCGTTGCACTGGAAACGCTGCTCGGCTCGGACACGCCGGCTACGGAGCTTGCATGGACGACGGTGACCGTGCGCGGGACGTGGCTCGACGTTGCGCAAGTGCTCGTTGTCAACCGGTCGCAGGACGGCCGGGCCGGCGTCAACGTGGTCGGAGCCGTCGCGCTCGGCGACGGGCGTCGCGTCATCGTCAATCGCGGATTCGTTCCGCTGACGGTCACGCCGCCCCCGTCGCCCACCGGCGACGTCCTTCTCCTCGGACGCGTGCGGCCGCCCGAGGAACGGCGACGCGGCATGCTCACCGATCCGGCAACGGGCCCCCTCACCGAGGTGCAGCGCCTCGACATCGATCGACTCGCCCCGCAGATCGGCGACAACGTCGTCGGTGTGTACGTCGAGGTGCTCGACAGCGACCCCGCCGACGCACCCGAATTGTCGCGCATCGCCGAACCCGAGCTCACCCTCGGTCCGCACCTCTCGTACGCGGTGCAGTGGTTCGTTTTCAGTGCGTTCGCCGTGATCGCCTGGTTCTTCATCGTGCGACGAGCGCTCGCGCGAGCTCGCCGGGATACCCCATCAAGCGACGCTTCAAGCGCAGCGAACACGAACTGAACACGCCGAACATCGCCCGGCGTACCTCCGCGGGCGTTGCATCAACCCGCAAGTACGGGCCCCACACGTCAGCGGGCAGCGAGAAAAACGCGTCGAAGAAATCGCTCGTATCCCGGGCGTCGAGCCCGCTCGAGACGTGCACACCGAGCCGGTGCAACGCCCTCACCCGGCGCATTGCCGGTGTCCACAGCGCCGACCAGGCGGCATCGCGCAACCCCGAGCCGCGTTCTCCCCGTGCATACGCCGCAACGAGCGCATCGGCGAGCACCGGTGCACGTCGTAGAGATGCCGTCACCGAGTAGCCCGTCACGGGATGAACGAGTCCGGCCGCCGCACCGAACCGCAGCACGTCCACGCGGCGCGGCGGGGTCGACGACGACATCGGAATGTGCACCACTTCCACCGAGCGCGCCGATGTCGTGAGATCCTCGCCCATTCGCCGCGCCAATCGCCCGCGCAACTCGGCGTGTTCGTACGCCGGTTGGGCGCACAACGACGTCTCCTCCAGGAGAGCGTCGTCGTCGGACAGCTGCATCGCGTAGAGAAAAGTCGGCGGCATCGAAGCAGTGACCGGCGACCAGTCCATGAGCGTCATGACGTCACCACCGATTCCGCGCTTCGCGAGCTCGTCGCTCGACACGACGACGCCGTAGGCCGTCTGCACGCCGACGTCGGCATCGCGCACCGTGTCGTGCACAGTGTCCAGCGCCGCGTCGAGCGTCATGTCGCGCATCGCACCGGCACCGCGAGCGTCAACGACGACGTCGGCGCGCAGTTCGCGACCGTCGGCCAGACGCACGAACGCATCGCACTCTCCCTGCATCATCGTCTCGACGGCTCCGACGACCATCCCGACGTCGGCGATGCACCGGCGGCGCAGCTCGTCGTTGTCGAACACGCCGTACGGGCGGCTAATAAGGTGCTCGCGACCGGTGACGACACGCGTCGTCGACCACGTGCGGCGCCACGGGGTGCCGATGTCGAGGGACGCACCGTACGGCTCCACCTCGTCGCACCACGCCCCGTACGTCGCCGTCCACGGCGATGCCGCGCCGTCGACGAGCACGACATCGACCCCGCTCAACTGCAGTGCCCGCGAGAGCATCGCGCCCGCCGGACCCGCTCCGACAATGACGACCCGCACGGTCATGCGAGCTTCTCGACGAAGCCTTCCAGTTGGCGCAGGTTGCGACACTCGAAGACGCCGTCGGTGTGCACACCGTATTCACCGACGATCGAATCGCCGGTGTTCCAGTACGACGTCGGCTCGGGATTCAACCAGTACACGTGTCGGGCCTTCTTGCGCATTTCGCGCACCACCCACGACTGGGCGGCGTGGTAGTTGTTGCGCGCGTCGCCGAGGAGGAGCACGGTCGTCTTCGGCGTGATGTCCTTGCCGTAGCGCTCCCAGAACGTCTCGAAGGCGTGCCCGTAATCGCTGTGACCGTCCACCCAGATGACGTCGGCTTCGGTGTTCACCTTTTGGATTGCGTCCTGAATGTCCTCGTTACCCTTGAAGAAACGCGTCACTTCGTCGATTCCGTCGATGAACACGAACGAACGCACCTTCGAGAACTGGTGCTGGATTGCATACACGAGCATCAGCGTGAACCGGGCGAATGCGGCGACGCTGCCGGAAATGTCCGCCACGACCATGAGGTCGGGCTTGGCCGGACGCGGGAACCGGAATTTTGGCTCCGCCGGCACACCGCCGTACGACAGCGAATGACGCACGGTGCTGCGGAAGTCGAGCGGACCACGCCGGCGGTTGCGACGCTTGCGGGCGAGCTTTGCGGCAAGCTTGCGGGTGAGCGGGCCGAGGGCCTTCTTCAACCCCTGCATTTCGTCGCGGGTGGCATGCATGAACTCGACGTCCTCGGGAAGCGGCTTGCGCAACGTTTTCGCCATCGCTTCCGCTCCACGATCGGCGACGAGACGTCGCCTGATTTCCGCCTCGACCTCCTGCTTGAATTGCTCGATACGCGACTGGTACTCGTCGCGCATGAGGCGCTCTTCCATCGACTGCCGCTCGTCGCCGTTCGCATCCATCAGCGACTGGAGCATGTTGTCGAGATCGAGGTTGCGCAGCGTGCGGTACAGGTAATACGTACCTCCGACAGGGCGACCGGGTTCCATACCCGCGTACCGGCTCACCGACTGCTTGGCGAGCGCGCGCATCATCGCTTGGTCGCCCGTCATGAGCGCCCGCATGAGCAGCTTCGCCAGCTCCTCCTGCGACAAGCCGTCCATGCCGCCACCGGCACCCCGACCGGGTTGATCGTCCTGACCGGCCTGATCCTGCTCGTCGCGCCAGAACTCGGTCTGCGATCCGTCCTGGACGATGTTGTACTCGTCACCGCGCAACGAGAAGTACACCTCGAAAATGGTTTCGAACACCTGCCAGTGGGCGGCATCCTTCACGAGGGTTGCACCGAGTGCGTACTTGAAAGCCTCGCGATCCTCGACGGGCACGACCTTCACCGCTTCGAGGGCGTCGAGATTCTCGGTGAGGCTCACCGGCAATCCCGCGCGTCGCAACTCGGCAACGAATCCCGAGATGAGTTCGAGCAGACCGTTCATGGCACAAGTCGTGACGAGCGACGACTACTCGTCGACCGACAGTTCCTTGGCCGCCTTGGCGATGTCGGTCTGGTACTTGAGCAGAACGTGGAGGGTGTCCTTCACGTTCTGCTCGTCGACGTGGTCGAGCCCGAGCAACAGCAGCGTGCGCGCCCAGTCGAGCGTTTCGCTCACCGACGGCGACTTCTTCAAGTCGAGCTGACGGATGCTGCGCACGATGCGGGTGAGCTGATCTGCGAGGTTCTCGCCGATGTCAGGAACCTTCGTCATGACGATCTGCTTCTCGCGCTCGACGTCGGGGTAATCGACGTGGAGGTACAGGCAGCGTCGCTTCAGCGCCTCGGACAGCTCGCGCGTGTTGTTCGACGTGAGGAACACGAGCGGGATCTGCTTCGCCGTGATCGTGCCGAGTTCGGGGATGGACACCTGGTACTCCGAGAGGATCTCGAGCAACAGCGCCTCGGTTTCCACCTCGACACGGTCGACCTCGTCGATGAGCAGAACGACCGGCTCGGTCGAGGAGATTGCCTCGAGCAACGGTCGGGTGAGGAGAAACTCGTCGCTGAAAATGTCGTCGTGCACCTCGTTCCACGAGTCGCTCGACTTGTCGGCCTGGATGCGCAGGAGCTGCTTCTTGTAGTTCCACTCGTACAGCGCCTTCGATTCGTCGAGGCCCTCGTAGCACTGCAGACGAATGAGCCGAGCACCCGTGAGCTCGGCGACGCTCTTTGCCAACTGTGTTTTGCCGGTACCGGCAGGGCCCTCGATGAGAACCGGCTTGCCCAGTTTCTGGGCCAGATACACCACACCGGCAATGCCGTCATCGGCGAGGTAGTTCACCTGCCTCAATCCGTTGCGTACGTCCTGAACCGAGGCAAATTGTGTCGTCACGCACTTCACGCTACTTGACTGCGAACTAGCGTGGGGCGTGTGACTGCGGCCCATCGAGCTGGCAAACGGGCACCGCGACGCACACCCGACGCCGATTCGATCATTCGTACGACGATCGAGCTGCTCCACCGCGACGGAGAGAGCGGCTTTCGCCTCGAAGATCTCATGGAGGCCGAACACCTCTCGAAGAGTTCGATCTACGCACGTTACGGGGGTCGCGACGGACTGGTCGCCGCTGCCCTGGCCCGGGAATTCGAGGACGAAGTTGCCGAAAGCGTGCTCGCGATGCGCACGATCATGACGGGGGCACGCAATGCCGAGGACCTGCGCAACGCGTTGCGCGCCACCACGGCGTTCGTGCATCAACGATCGCGCAACGTCAACCGCATCAACCGCGCGGGTGTCATCGCCGGGACCCGCGGGCGGCCGGAACTGCGTGCGCGACTCGAAGAGGCCCAAACCCGGCTCACCGACACGATCGAACAACTCATCTCCGACTGCGCACAGCGGGGACTCGTCAATGCACGCCATCATCCGCGCGCACTCGCCACGTTCCTGCAGGCCAACACCCTCGGCGTCGTGCTCACCGAGTTCGACACGAAGGAAGGCGAGGAGACCATGATTCCCCGTCTCGAGTTGGTGCATTCGGTCATCGATTACCTGTTCTTCGACGGCTTACTGAATGACTGATACCGCCGGCTCACTGGCGCGAACGAATGCGGCAGTCGCCCTCGGTACCGCCGCGTCACGGCTCACCGGCCTCATCCGCATCATCATCTTTGCCGTCATTGTCGGCCAGACATCCCTTGCGGATGCCTTCGAGATCGGCAACAACGCCCCGAACGTCGTCTACGAACTCGTCCTCGGCGGCGCCCTCGCCGCAACCCTCGTACCGCTGTTCACCAAACTGCGCGCACGCAACGACGCCGCGGGCATCGGCGCGGTATGCGGTACATCGGCAGTCGTTCTCGTCGCGGTCACTGCTGCTGCCGTTGTCGTTGCGCCTTGGATCGTTCGCGCATTCACCGTCGACGTTGCCGCCGGAGTCGACCCCGTCGACTTCCGAACGACCGCCACGGCAATGACGCGTGTCTTCGTTCTCCAGATCGCGTTCTACGGGGTGACGACCATCGGATCGGCTCTGCTCAATGCAACCGGTCGCTTCCTCGCCGCCGCGTGGGCACCCGTTGCGGCAAACGTCGTCGCGATCGCAGGATTCCTCGCCCTCGGGGCGACCGCTGCCGTACGACCCGTTCCGATCGAACTCGCCGAACCGCAGCACGCCGAATTCTGGTGGCTGGTCGGCAGTACGACCCTCGGCATCGCCACGATGGCCGTCATCGTCCTCGTTGCCACCGTTCGGGCAGGAGCGTTTCCGCGTCCGTCCCTCCACGTGCGCAACCCTGCAGTCGGCGACGTGGTGCGGCTGTCGGCATGGTCGGTGGCGTACATCGCGACCAATCAGGTCGCACTCGTCATCGTGAAGAACCTCGCCTCACCGGGCACGGGCAACCTCGATGCATACGTGAAGGCGTACACACTGTTCCAGTTGCCGCACGGTCTGCTCGCCGTTTCACTCGCCGTCACGTTCGTGCCGCTCCTCGCCAAGGCGGCCGACGCGGGTGACGTTGCCGAGTACTCGCGACGATTGCTTTCGGGTCTGCGAATGACCGCCTTCCTCACGCTGCCCGCCGGCCTCGGCATGGTTGCCGTCGCTCGTCCGATCGTCGGCGCACTGCTCGAGCACGGCGCGTTCGACGATGCGGCCGCCGATGCCGTTGCGGGAGCACTCACCGGATTCGGCGTCGGACTCACGGCGTTTTCCACGTATCTCTTCGCACTGCGCGGTTTCTATGCCCACGGCGACACGCGGACACCGTTTTTCGTCAACGTCATCCAAAACGGGGCGAACGTCGCATTCGCCGTACTCCTTGCACCGCGGTACGGAGTCACCGGTCTCGCCTGGGCGTTCAGCGCGTCCTACGGCGTCGGTGCGATCGTGGCGGTTGCCGTGCTCGCCCGCCGCCATCTCACGTGGAATGCGCGCTCCTACTTCGTCGGACTCGTGCCGATGATCACTGCCGCACTCGCAATGATGGTCCTCACGCGAATGTCGGGATTGCTCGTCCTCGGCGACGACTCGGTGACGACGATCTCCGTCGCCCGCAGTGTCGTCGGCATCACCGTCGGAATTCTCACCTATGCCGCTGCCAGCCGCTTGCTGCGCGTGCCGGAGCTCTCGACCGCTACTGGATTGCTGTCGCGAGGTTCACGAGATCGTCGCGATGGACGACCTCGGGGCTGACGCCTTCGCCGAGCTCCGCGCTGCGTCGTCCCGCGCTCGATCGCGCAACGTCGGCCGGCACGGCCACCATGCCGCGGGCGATGACCGCACCGTCGGGTGACACGATGTCGACGGTGTCACCGACGTCGAAGGTGCCGTGCACGGCGGTCACCCCAGCGTGCAACAGCGACACGTTGCGGGTGAGCAGCGCATGCGCCGCACCGTCGTCGACGACGATCGATCCCGCAGCCTGGGCTGCGTAGGCAATCCACAGCTTTCGCGCCGACAGCTCGCGCCGGCGGGGCACGAAGCGCGTGCCGACACCGCTGCGACCCGCCACGGCGTCGAGCAGAACGTCGGGTCGCGATGCCGCGGCGATGACCGTCTGCACCCCCGACGAACTGGCGATGCGCGCCGCAGCCAACTTCGACGCCATGCCGCCGCTGCCCCGGTTCGTTCCCGAGGAGCCTGCGTCGACCGCGAGCAGCGGATCGTCGGCACCCACTTCGGCGATGAGCTCGGCCGTCGGATCGAGCATCGGATTGGCCGTGTACAGACCCGCGATGTCGGTGAGAAGAACGAGCACGTCCGCGCCGACGCTGTGCGCAACGAGAGCCGCGATGCGATCGTTGTCGCTGAAGCGGATCTCGTCGCTCGCGATCGCGTCGTTTTCGTTGATGATCGGCACGCAGCCGAGGTCGAGCAACCGCTGCAAGGTGTCGCGCGCGTGCAGGTACTGGCGCCGGTCGATGAAATCGTTCGGAACGAGCAGCACCTGCGCACCGGTGAGACCGTGGGTGGACAGTGCGGCGTCGTACCGCGACATGAGCCGGCTCTGTCCGACCGCCGACACCGCCTGCAGGGTGAGCGTGTCACCCGGACGTTCGGCCATGCCCAGCGCCGCCACGCCCGAGGCGACGGCACCCGACGAGACGACGAGCACCTCGTGACCGTCGCGACGCAAGGCCGCCACCTGGTCGCACAGCGACGTCACCATCTCCTCGCGGATGCGGCCGAGATCGTTGGTGATCGACGACGTGCCGATCTTGACGACGACCCTCACGCGCGCACCTCGGGGATGTACTCGAACGAGAACTCCTTGATGTGAATGATCGCGCCGTCCCGCGCCCCGGCCCTGGCGAGCAGGCGCGGCACGCCGAGCCCGTTCAGGCGATCGTCGATGTAGTTGAGCGCGTCGACACTCGTGAGGTCGTTCAGCGCCACAGCCCTTTCCACCGAACGACCGTGCAGACGGAACGCATCCTCGCCGATGCGTTCGACGGTGGTTCCTTCGGGTTCGGGACGAAGCGTGATCTCGGTCGACTCGACGACGGCGTCGCGCCTCGCGTCACGCACGAGATCGGCCAACGATCCGAGCACCTCGCGCACGCCGGCTCCGGTGACCGCCGAGACGACCGGGTACTTCCATGCGGCGCGCACGTCGCCGGTGACGACGTCACCCTTCGTGCCGACGATGATGCGGGGGCGCTCGAGCAGATCGGGTCGGTACTCGCCGAGCTCGCGCAGAAGCACGTCGATTTGGGTCTGCGGGGCGACGTCTTCCATCGGCGCGAGGTCGATGAGCAGGCACAGCACGCGCGCCCGTTCGATGTGCCGCAGGAACTGGTGCCCGAGACCGCGCCCCTGGCTTGCACCCTCGATGAGCCCGGGAATGTCGGCGATGACGAACTCGGTGTCGCCTCCCATGCGCACGACGCCGAGATGCGGCTCGAGCGTCGTGAAGGGATAGTTCGCGATCTTCGGCTTCGCCGCCGACACCGAGGAAATGAATGTGCTCTTGCCCGCGTTCGGATATCCGACGAGAGCAACGTCGGCCATGAGCTTCAACTCGAGCTTCAGCCAGCGCTGCGGACCGTGTTCACCTTGTTCGGCGAACTTCGGCGCACGCCGCTTGTTCGTGAGGAACCGTGCATTGCCGCGACCACCCTGTCCACCCGGCACGGCGCGGAAGCGCATGCCGTGACGCTGCAGGTCGGCGAGAACCTCGCCCGTGTACAGGTCGCGCACGATCGTCCCCTCGGGAACCATCACCTCGAGATCGCGCCCCCTGCGGCCGTGCAGGTCCTTGCCCATCCCCGAGACTCCGTCTTCGCCGCGACGGTGCGGATGGTCGCGGAACGCCACGAGCGATGCGACGTTGTGATCGGCGATGAGCCACACGGCTCCGCCGTCTCCGCCGTCACCGCCGTTCGGACCGCCGTACACGACCGGCCCCTCACGACGAAAGCTCACGCAACCCGCTCCGCCGTCACCGCCGCGCACGTTCAGTTGTGCTTCGTCGACGAAGCCGCTCATGTCACACTCCCGCGGGGCACAGAAACCACCTCGACGCTACTGGCGAGCACCCCGTGCGTATCGTGATGACGTGACTTCACGCAGTGAATCCTGGGCACTCACGATGCACGGCCACGATCATGCCGATGCAGTGCGCGTTGCACACGTCGATTCCTGGGCGGGCACGGGAACCGTCGATCTCGCCACGCGCGCACTGCGCGAGGAGCGCGACGACGAACTTCTCGCACCGCTTGCGACGCGGGCCGTCGGTGCCGGGCGCCGTGCCGTGGCGGAGGAACCCGACCCGTTCCGCACGTGTTTCGAGCGCGATCGTGACCGCATCCTCCATGCGTCGGCATTCCGTCGCCTCGCCGGGAAAACCCAGGTGTTCGTGTTTCCCGAGGACCACCAGCGCACCCGACTCACCCACGCCCTCGAGGTTGCCCAGGTCGCAACGTCGGTTGCGCGGGCGCTGCGCCTCAACGTCGCACTCACCGAGGCCATCGCCCTCGGACACGACTGCGGCCACGGCCCCGGTGGCCATGCCAGCGAAGATGCGTTGTCGCCGTACGTCGACGGTGGCTACGACCACGCCGTGTGGGGTGCCGACGTCGCCCTCGCCACGCTCAACTTGTGCAGCGAAACCCTCGACGGCATCCGCAACCACTCATGGTCACGTCCGGCGCCCGCCACCCCCGAGGGTGAAGTCGTCTCGTGGGCCGATCGCATCGCGTACGTCTGCCACGACTTCGAAGATGCCGTGAGCACCGGCCTCGTCACCCCCGATCAGTTGCCGGCGAGTGTGCGCGAGGCCTGCGGTACCGATCGCCGCAGTCAACTGCATGCCTTCGTGTCGGCCATGGTCAATGCTGCATCCGAGTCGGGGCGCATCGGCATGACGCCCCGCTTCGCCGACGCCCTCGCCGAATTCCGCCGCTTCAACTACGACAACATCTACATGCGCGACGCGTCGCGCGCTCAGGCTGCCGCCGTCGTCGACCTGCTGCGGGCGCTCGTCGAGCACTACCACCGTCATCCCGAACACATGCGCAGCGCTTTCACCGATCCCGGGACGTCGGGCAGC
>JBIIDI010000048.1:0-12298 GCA_044238425.1 Ilumatobacteraceae bacterium | reverse complement strand
GCTTTGCCTGCCGACAAGGAATCACGCTTCTCGACTACGACCCCGAGCGGCTCCCCCGCGGCATCGGCGTCTAGCGTGGCTCCGATGCGCAGCGATCGGATGTGGATCGATACCGACACGGCGTCCGACGACGTCGTTGCGCTCATCCTCGCCCTGCGCAACCCGGCGGTGCACGTCGAGGGAATTTCCATCGTCGCGGGCAACGTGCCCCTCGACATGGCGACGCAGAACGCGCTGTACACGCTCCACGTTCTCGGCGAGTCGCGACCCGTGCACGTCGGCGCACACCGGCCACTCGCCCGCCCGTATTCGTCGGCACAAATGGTGCACGGCACCGACGGCATGGGCGACATCGGCCTCGAACTGCGCGGACGGTCACCCGAGTCGCTCGATGCGGTCGGGGCGATGCTGCGCGCCTTCGAACGACGCCCCGGCGAGATGGATCTCGTCACTCTCGGACCCCTCACGAACGTCGCACTTGCCCTGCGGATCGAACCACGCTTTGCGTCGTGGGTCCGTCGGTGCGTCGCCATGGCCGGCACGGGCATTCTTCCCGGCAACGTCACTGCGCTGTCGGAGTACAACGTGTGGGCGGATCCCGAGGCGGCCATCGTCGTCTTCCGGTCGGGCATGCAGGTCGAGATGGTCGGCTGGGACGTCTCGTGGCAGGATGCGGTCATCGACGACGACCTGGCGGCGTCGTTGCGCTCGCTCTCACCGCTCGCCGAGTTCGCCATCGACATTCAGCGCTGCGTGCGCGAGTTCTGCCGCACCGAAACGAAGTTGAACGGTTTCGATTTCCCCGACCCCATCGCGATGTGCGTCGCGATCGACGATTCGATCGTCACGTCGGAGTTGAACGCCCCCGTCACCGTTCAGCTGGGTGAGGGGCACGCCCGCGGGCAAACGATCGTCGACCACCTGCGGATCACGGGCATTGCCCACGACACGCGGGTCGTGTTGCGTGCCGACGCAGGCGCGTTCAGAGCCGCCCTGCGCGACGCATTGCGCTGAGCGCTCAGCGCGATTCAGCGGTCACGACGACCGGGGTTGCACTCTTCGCCTGCGGCGCGATGTGCGGACGCGCTCAGGCGACCGGGAGGACGTCGACGACCTTGCGGCCGCGACGCTCACCGAACTTCACGCTGCCATCAACGAGCGAGAACAACGAGTCGTCACTGGCGCGACGCACGTTCTTGCCCGGATGCACGCGGGTTCCGCGCTGGCGAACGATGATCGTTCCGGCGGTGATGCGGGTTCCGTCGAACGCCTTCACACCCAGTCGTTGCGCATTTGAATCGCGGCCGTTCTTCGTTGAGCCGCCACCCTTGGTCTTTGACATGACTCAGCCTTTCGCGATGTTGGTGATTTCGACGACGCTGTAACGCTGGCGATGGCCGAAGCGGCGGCGCTGGTTGGTGCGACGCTTGTAGGTGAAGCCGTCGATCTTCGGGCCCTTGGCCTCGCCGATGACCTTCGCCTTCACCGACGCCTTCGCGAGATCGGACGGCGTGGAGAGAACGGTGTCGCCGTCGACGACGAGCACCGGCGTGAGCGACACTTCGCTCCCGACGGCTGCGTCGAGCAGATCGACGTGGATCGTCTGACCCCGCTCGACCTTTTCCTGCTTGTTTCCGGCGCTGATGACGGCGTACATAACGGCTCCCTACTCTACCTGTCGTCCCCGTCGGCCCCACCGACGGGCTGATGCGAATCCTCCTCGAGCATTCCGAGGTCGAGAACGACTCCCCGCCCCTCGCAGGCCGCACAGTGCTGGGCGAAACTCGTGAGCAGACCCTCGCCGATGCGCTTGCGCGTCATTTGCACGAGACCCAGTTCGGAGATGTCGAACACCTGGGTCCGGGTCTTGTCCCGCGCAAGTGCGCGCTTGAAGGCGTCGACCACCTTGCGGCGGTTCTCCTTCACCTCCATGTCGATGAAGTCGATGACGATGATTCCGCCGATGTCGCGCAACCGCAATTGGCGGGCGATCTCCTCGGCTGCCTCGAGGTTGTTGCCGAGCACCGTGTCTTCGAGGTTGCTCTTGCCGACGTTCTTGCCCGTGTTCACGTCGATGACGGTGAGCGCCTCGGTGTGCTCGATGACGAGCGAGCCGCCGGACGGCAACCACACCTTGCGGTCGAGTGCCTTGCGCAACTGCTCGTGGACGCGGTGCGTCTCGAACAACGGCAGTCCCTCGCGTTCGGCATCGTAGAACTCGACCCGGTCGACGAAGTCGGGGTTGAACGCACCGACGTAGTCGCGGATCTCCTCGTACATCTTGCGGTCGTCGATGATGATCCCGCGGTACTCGTTGCTGAACTCCTCGCGGATCACCCGCACCGCGAGCGACGGCTCGCGGTACAACAACGTCGGTCCCTTCGCCTTTTTCGCCGCCTCGGTGATCGCATCCCAGCGGGCGAGCAACTGCTCCATGTCCGTGGTGAGCTCGTGCTCGGTGGCGTTCTCCGCCGCCGTGCGCACGATGACTCCGTGCTGCTCGGGCTTGATGCGGTCGAGAATGCCGCGCAGACGACGACGCTCACCGTCGGGAAGGCGCTTGGAGATTCCGTACGTGCGCGAGTCGGGCACGAGCACGACGAATCGACCGGGCAGGGAAACTTCCTGCGTCAGTCGGCCGCCCTTCGCACCGATCGGGTTCTTCGTCACCTGGCAGAGAATGAGCTGCCGGTTGCGCAGCACGTGTTCGATGCGCGGCGCCGGCCCTTGCTCGACGACGTCTTCTTTGTCGTATTGGACGTCGTGACGGTACAGAACCGCGTTCTTCGGCGTTCCGATGTCGACGAATGCAGCTTCCATGCCGGGCAGGACGTTCTGCACCTGACCGAGGTAGATGTTGCCGTGGATCTGGCCGATGTCATCGGCGGGATGGCTCACGTAGTGCTCGATGAGGCTACGCCCTTCGAGAACGGCGACCTGGGTGACGTCGGGACGCACGTGCACGCACATGAGATAGCGCCCGACGGGACGGCCGTCGCGTTCCTTACCGCGGCGGCGCGCCATGAGCTGCTCGTCGGTGTTCGTCGGCATCGATCGTTCCCCGTCGCCGTTGCGCTGCCCACGGCCCGATCCGCGACCCCGACGACGGCGCTTCTTGCGCGCCTGGCCGTCGCGTGAAGCGTCGGCGTCACGGGCATTCGACCGTCCCGAGCGCGCCCCCTGGCGTTCGGCGGGCTTGTCGTCGGCCGGTGCAGCGGCGCGACGTTGTGGCGGGGGCGGAATGCGTCCGGGACGCGAATCACCGATCTGCGGCCGGCGCACGAGGGCTGCCTCGGCCACGGCCGGATCCTGAATTCGTCCCTCGCGAGGATGGTCGGGCAACTCGACGTCGCCATCCATGCCCGCGTGCTCGGACGTCACCGTGTCGTCGTGCTCGTCGTTCTCGTCGTCGTATCCGTCACCCGCGAACTGGTCGTCACGCTCGTCGTCGCCGATATCGTCCGATGGGCGCACCTGCCCGCCGGCGCGGGACGGGGATCCCGAACGCTGTCGTCCACGACCGCCGCGTCGACCACGCCGACGACGACGTCCACCTTGCGGGCGCGGCCCCTGGCCCTCGCCACCTTCATTCGTCATGTCAAAACCTTTCCGTTTGGCAATCGCAGCCACGAAGGCGCCGAAAGCCGTCGCGCTCAGGCTGCGTACCGGGTGACGTGAACGTCACCGGCAGCGTCGCCGTCGCGAGAACGCCGTGTGTGGGAGGACCTCCCACGCGAACCCAAGGCTACCGCACGACCTAGGACGTACGGCGCATGTGCACGCTCTGGACGAGGCCGAGCATGATCGCCCACCCGATGAGGTGGGACCCTCCGTAGGACACGAGCGGAAGGGGCAGTCCCGACACGGGGGTGAGACCGAGTGCCATGCCGATGTTCTGGAACACCTGCCACAGCATCGTGGTGAACACACCCGCCGCGATGAACCGACCGAGGCGCGACTGGGCGAAGCGGGCGATCGACCACATCCGCCACAACACGACCGAGAACAACCCGATGACGATGAGACAGCCGACGAGCCCGAACTGTTCACCGATCGCCGTGAACGGGAAGTCGGTGAACTGCACGGGAATGTACGCACCGTTCGTCAGCGGACCTTGAAGGTAACCCTTGCCGAACAGGCCACCCGAGGCGATCGCGCGTTTCGCGAATCGCACCTGGAGCACGACGTTCTGCAGGTCCGCCGACACCACGTCGTTCTGGCGGACGAACGCCGTGAGCCGGTTCAACTGGTACGACCGCACGACGCCGCTGACGACCGTCGCGGCGAGGGTCGCGAGCGACATCGCGGCAATGGCGACGACGTGGCGCCGTTTCACGCCGGCGGCGAGGAGGATTCCGGCGGTGCCGGCGGCGAGGACCGAGGCGGAACCGAGGTCGGGCTGCGCGAGGACGAGCACCATCGGCAACCCGGCGAGCATGAGGACGATGACGAACTCCTCCCACTCGATCTTCTTCGCTGCGGCATCGGCGAGGTACGAGGCGAGGAAGATGATGAGCACCGATTTCGCGATCTCCGCCGGCTGAACGGCGATGATGCCGAGGTCGAATGACAGTCGCGCACCACCCGTCACCTGACCCGCGATGAACAGCAGCGCGAGCGACATCACGACGGCGACGTAGAGAATGACGGACTTCGAGCGCAACCAATCGTGGCCGACCGCCATGACGACGGTGAGTACGACCGCCGCGATGATGAGGAACGTCACCTGACGGGTGACGTAAAAATAAGGATTGAAACCCTGGTTGATGAGTCGCTGCTGAGTCGTGGCAAAGACGTTGAAGGCTCCGATCACCGCGAGCACGATCGTTGCCGACATGAGGATCCAGTCGACGTGGCGCCACGGATCGATCACGCTCCCCGACCCGCGGGGTTCGGTTGCAGCGCGTCGACGGGTACGGAATGCGATCGTCATCTAGTCACGCGTTTCCGAGAGCGAGCCGACGAGACAGGATGGCGAACGAAGACGCGTCGGTGGCGCGGGAATGGTCGACGCAATGTCGACGGGCTCGGCAGGTACCAGCTCGTCCATCCGTAGACGACCGCTGAGCGCAAGGAACACGCACTTCACGACGGGTGCCGCCGCCTGCGAGCCGTACCCGGCCTTTTCGAGGTACGCGTAGGCCGAGTAGGGAACGTCGGGATTCAGACTGAAGGCACCGAATGCCGAGGAGTCGTTCCACGGTAAGTTCTCGAAACCCTGTGCAGTCCCCGTCTTGCCGGCGAGGGGCACATCGTCGAGCGGAAAGTTTCGGAACAGATTCTCACCCGTTGCCTTGTGGTAGTAGTCGAACGTCACGCCGGGCCCCGAGATGACGCGCCGCATGCCGGCGATGACCGGCTCGCGAACCTCGTCACGCATCGGAAGGCGACGCAGCGGGCTCGCAGGGGAAATTCGTTCGGCAACGGTCGCCGTCGACAGATCGGCGAGCGACGATGATCTGTCCCGCGTCCCGGGTGTGAGGATCGAACGCACGACGCGCGGCTGGTGCAAGGTGCCGCCGTTGGCGAGCGCCGCGTAGGCATTCACCACCTGAATCGGTGTCGCCGACAGCAAACCCTGTCCGATCGCGAAGAGCACGTTGTCACCGACGTAGTAGTTCTCCCCCGACTCCTCGGTGATCGCTCCGATGTCGGCGAGGCGCTGCTTCAACGCCCGCGACGGGACGGTTCCGGCGTACTCGTAGGGCAGGTCGATGTTCGTCGTCGACCCGAATCCGAAGTCGCGGACTTCGCGTTCGAGCACCGGTTCGTATCCGCGCTCGGTGAGGATCTGTTCGCCGATTTTGTAGAAGAAGGTGTCACTCGACACCGCCATCGCTTCTTCGACGTTCACCGAGCCGTACCGGCAGGGCGCCCCCGTCGACCGGCATATCGCGTTGCGGAAAATGCACTTGACGCCCTGTTCACACCTGTCCTGCGGGATGCTCTGCAACTTGTACGTACCACGGTCGTCGAACGAGTACCCGGCACCACCGGGCAGCTGCCCCGTGTTCAGTGCTGCGTACGCCACGAACGGCTTGAACGACGAGCCGAGGTTGTACCGCCCCGACACTGCGCGGTTGACGAGAATCGATTGGTCGGGATCGTCGGTGCGCGGGAACACCTGCGCAAACGTTTCGGCGGTGATACCCACCGTGAACCAGCGCGGGTCGAAACGGGGATACGACGCCATCGCCTTCACTTCGCCGCGCTCGTGATCGAGCACCACGACCGATCCCGCCGGCGCCTTGTAGTAGTTCACCTCGGGATATCGCGGATCGAGCGTGCCGTCCGGCAACGAGATCGTGCCCGCCTCGACGCGGCGCCGCACGAGCAACTGCGTCTCGAGCGCTTGTTCGGCGAATTGCTGCAGCCGGAAATCGACGGCGAGTTGCAGGTCCCTGCCGGGCTCCGGTTCGACGCGTTCGATTTGCCGCTTGATCCTCCCGATCGCGTCGACCTCGTAGCGCACGAAGCCGGGCACGCCTCGCAGGAGCGTCTCGTAGGTCTGTTCGACGCCGTACAAGCCGACTCGTTCGTTGGGGTCGTAGCCGAGCGACCGGTAGTACCGCAGTGAGTTCTCCTGAATCGCGCCGATGTAGCCGAGGATGTGACTGCCGATCGCTCCGTACGGATACGTCCGCCGCCAATCATCCTTCACGATGACACCCGGGTAGTCCTCGATGCGCTCGAGGAGGAATGCGGCAGCTTCCTCGGACACGTCGAAGGCGAGTGGCAGCTCCTCGAAGTCGTTAAACCGTTTGTCGTCGGCCCTTGCGTACAGCGTCTCGATCGGCAGCCCGAGCGGACCGGACAGTCGCGAGAACATCTCCGCGCGGTCTTCGGCATCGCGCACCACGGAGCGGTCGATCGCCACCGTGAGGATTCGCTTGTTGTCGGCAACGATTCGGCCGTTGACGTCGAAGATGCGACCGCGCTCGGGAAGCAACCGGATCGTGCGCGTACGCACACGACTGATGATTTCCTCGGTTTCGTCGGCCGTCACGGCCTGGAGAAACCACACACGAACGACGAGCAGCGACATGAGCACGCTGGCCACGATCGCGAGTGCGACGAGGCGTCGGGGTGCGCTCGATCCGGCCACTAGTCGACCGATCCTCCGTCACGCAAGGTCCACGCCGCCACCGGTAACAGAGGCCAGGCGAGGAAGAGGCCGGCAACGAGCGACGTTGCCGCGGCAACGAGCGATCTCGGCGTCAACCATCCCTCGAGCCCGACGACGGCGGACATCAACGGCCACAGAACTTCGCCGACACCGGCAGCGATCGCGGCTGCGCCTGCACGCATCCACCACGTCGATTCGCGGAACGGGGCGAGCAGTGCCGCCGACGTCACGCCGACGAGTCCGAGCACGAGGGCACCGAGACCGAGCGGTGTGGGAAGCACAGAGTCGTACATCAAACCGCACGCCAGTCCGGCCAGCGCAGCGACCTGCATTCCGTGCATGACACCGATGGCACCGACGAAGATGCCGACGATCTGGATTGCCGTTCCGAAGGGTCGCATCTCCGCGAACAGGGTCGTCTGCAAAGAGAGAACGAGCATCGTCACGAGCACGAGTCGCGTCCACGGACTCGACATCACGCGGAGAACGACGCTCATCGCTGCGTCTCCGTGATCGGCTGGTAGAGCAACACCCTGAGGAACGAAAGATTCGACAGGTCGGCGACAAGATCGACCTCGAGCACCGGACCCGCGGTACCGCCGCGTTCGACGATCCGTGACACGACTCCGATGACGACGTCGGGCGGCGCCAAGCTGCGCGATCCACCCGACGACACGATCGGCGCACCGACCTGGATGTTTTCCCCGCTCGGCAGCGCCTCGAGGAACCGCACGACGGGCCGCTTGCCCGGCCCACGGCCCTGAAGGACACCGGTTTCGCGCACGGCCAGTTGGCTGGCATTGGGAACCGTGATCTGCGCATTCGGCGACGGAATGACCGGCACCGTCGTCGCCGCCGGGGTGAAACCGGGGATCGTCGGAATCGTCGTCGTGGTGGTGGTCGTCGTGGTCGTCGTTGCCGCCGGACTCGTGAGATCCTCGTCGGGTGTCACGCGATTCTCCGTCGGCAGCGACGTCACCGTCGTCGCGCGGCGCGACGGCTCGGCGATGACCTTCACGGAGAGCGCGTAATCGGGATCGGTGAGCAGCATGACGAGCGCCCGGTTCGCCGACACCTCCGTCACCTTGCCGACGAGACCGGCGGCGTTGAGCACGGGCATGCCGACCTTCAGCCCCGCATCGGATCCCTGGTTGATTTCGATCGTCTGACTGACGTTCGACGGTGAGTCACCGATGACCTGGGCCGTCACCGAGTTGATTCCTGCCAGCGTCGGCAGACCGTTCAGTGCGAGCAACTCCTGCGACAGACGCACCGATGCGGCGGCCGCGACGGCCGCACCTTCCTGCTGCGCGATTCGTTCCTGGAGGATCTGGTTCTCGGCGACGACATCGTCGTAGTTGCGGAAGCTGCGCCAGGCGTTGACGATCGGACGTGTCACCACCCGGGTGACGCCCTCGACGGGTCGGAAGAAGGTTCCGAAGGTGTTGCGCACGACCGACGTTCCCCCACCGGAGATGTCGAGCGTGATGAGGAAGATCGACGTGAGCGCGAGGAGGACGATTGCCCTCGTGCGGTTGATGCGAAACTCGGCCACGTCGCGGTATCCGAACTACTCAAGATCCGTTTGCGCCGTGAGACCCTTCATCGCATCGAGATTTTCCAGTGTCAATCCCCCGCCGATGACGACCGACAGCAGCGGCTCCGGTGCGACCGCCGTGTGGATTCCCGTCTCGTGCGTGATGCGCTCGACGAGTCCGGTGAGCAGCGCCCCGCCGCCCGACAACGTGATGCCGTTCGAGATGACGTCGGCCGCGAGTTCGGGGGGCGTGCGCTCGAGGGTCATCTTCACGACATCGACGATTGCCGTGATCGGCTCGTCGATCGCGGCACGAATCTCGGCAGTGGTGACTTCCTGCGTGCGCGGCAAACCGGTGGACACGTCACGTCCGCCGACGTCGGCGGTGAGCTCGCGCTCGAGCGGCCAGGCCGAACCGAGCTGGATCTTCACTTCCTCGGCCGTGTTGTCACCGATATCGAGATTGAACTCCTTGCGGAACATCTGCACGATCGCATCGTTGATTTCGTCGCCCGCGACGCGGCACGAACTCGCCGTGACGATGCCACCGAGCGAAATAACGGCGACTTCGGTCGTACCACCACCGATGTCGACGATCAGATTCGCACTCGGTTCGCTGACCGGCAAACCCGCACCGATCGCCGCCGCCATGGGTTCTTCGATGACGTAAACGGGACGCCGCGCACCGGCGAACTCGGCGGCGTCCTGCACCGCCCGACGCTCGACCCCGGTGATCTCGGAGGGAACGCACACGATCATGCGTGGCTTGCTGAAACGACTCGTGTGCACCTGGCGCATGAATTCGCGCAACATCTGCTCGCAGAGATCGAAGTCGGCGATGACACCGTCCTTCAACGGACGCACCACCCTGATTCCCTGCGGCGCGCGACCCCACATGCGCTTCGCCTCGCGACCAGTGGCAACGACCTGTCCGGTGCGTTGGTCGATCGCGACGGTCGACGGTTCGTCGAGGACGATGCCCTCACCCTTGATGTAGATGAGCGTGTTCGCCGTGCCCAGATCGATCGCGATGTCACGCGACAGCGAGATGGGATTGGTGCCGGCCACCGGATGTCCGCGTTACTTCGTCGGGAAGAAGATGTTGATCTCGCGCTCGGCAGACGCGGCGGAGTCGCTGCCGTGGATGAGGTTCTCCGTCATGATCGTGCCGAGATCTCCGCGGATCGTTCCGGGGGCGGCCGAACGCGGATTCGTCGCGCCCATCATCGCGCGCACGATTTCCCAGGTGTCCTGGGGACCCTCGACCACCATGGCGACGACGGGACCGCGCGCCATGAAGGCCACGAGGTCCGCATAGAAGGGCTTGCCGACGTGCTCCTCGTAGTGTCGCGCGAGCGTCGCGGCATCGAGGGTGCGCAACTCCATGGCGCCGATGCGCAGACCCTTGCGCTCGAACCGACCGACGATGTCGCCGACCAATCCCCTCTCGACGGCATCGGGTTTGAGCAGGACGAGGGTGCGGGAGGACATGCAACGAGGCTACCGCTAGGGCAGCTCGCGTCGCAGGAACGCACGGGCTGCGCCGACGACGTACAGCGAACCGGCAACGAGAATCGCGTCCTCCGCGCGGGCAACGGCCAATGCGCGCGCGCACGCGTCGTCGACCGTCGATGCTTCGATCACCTCGTCGCACTCGAGTTCGCGTGCGATACGAGCCACGTCCTTGCCCGGAGTGCCGCGCGGCGACGGCGCCGTGCAGCACACGACGAGATCGAAATCGTCGGCCCGCAGTGCGCCGAGAAGGTCGGCGGCGTTGCGCGATGCGAGGGTTCCGACGACGAGAATGCGACGACCGTCGACCTGGAAGTCGTCGAAGAACACCTCGGCGCACGACTCGGCGCCGCCGACGTTGTGTGCGCCGTCGACGACGACGAGTGGCTGCACGCCGAGCACCTCGAATCGGCCCGGCATGCGCACCGAGCCCATCGCCGCGTCGAGAACTTCACGGTCGATCTCCGCGTCGAAGAACTCCTCGACGGCGACGAGTGCCGCGACGGCATTGTCACCCTGGTGACGTCCGTGCAGCGGAACGGCCAACTCGGTGTACGTGGCGCGCGGCGTGCGCACGTCGACGAGACGACCGCCGACGGCAACCCTGTTGTCGAGTACCTCGAAGTCGACGTCGCGCACGAGTCGCGCACGGGCATCGGGTGCCGATGCGATCGCAACCACCTCGGGATTCACGTCACCGATGACGACGCGACTTCCGGGCTTCACGATGCCGGCCTTCTCGCGGGCGATGTGCGCAACGGTCGGCCCGGCGAACTCGGTGTGGTCGAGTGACACGTTGGTGAGAACGGCGACGTCGGCATCGACGACGTTCGTCGCATCCCACCGGCCGAGCAAACCCACTTCGACAACCGCAACGTCGACTGCCTCGTCGGCGAACCACCGCAGCGCCGCCGCGGTGAGGATCTCGAAGTAACTGATCCGTCCGTCGACGTGCGGTTCGAGGTCGGCAATCGCATGCAGCACCTCGGCGAGGTCGGAGTCGCCGATGGGAACCGAATCGATGCACAGTCGTTCGTTCACCCGTTCGAGGTGCGGGCTCGTGTACGTGCCGACCTTCAAACCGTGAGCGACGAGCAGCCGCGTGATCATCTGCGTCGTCGACCCTTTGCCGTTCGTGCCGGTGACGTGGATGACCCGGTACGCGTGCTGCGGATCGCCCATGAGCTGCATGAGCCGCTCGATACGGGCCGTCGTGGGCGATTCGATCCGCCCGGTCACCTCGTACGTGGAGTGTTCGGCGAGGAAACGGAACGCGTCGTCGACACCGCGCGGTCGGGGCGGAACGGCGCGGCCGACGTCAGGACGCGGCACGGCGCGGCTTGCTCGCGCGCGGGCCGCGCGCAACAATCGTCGGCGCCACCTTGTCGGTGACGCTGCTGGCGTCGACGATGACCCGTGCCACGTCGGTGCGGCCGGGAATCTCGTACATCGTGTCGAGCAGCACTTCTTCGAGGATGGCCCTCAGTCCGCGCGCACCCGTCGTTCGTGCGAGGGCCAACTCGGCGATCGCATCGAGCGCCTCGGGAGTGGCCTGCAACTCGACGTCCTCGAACTCGAAGAACTTCTCGTATTGCTTGAGCAACGAGTTCTTCGGTTCGACGAGGATGCGTACGAGCGCTTCCTTGTTGAGACCGTGCACCGCACCGACCATCGGCAGACGGCCGACGAACTCGGGGATCATGCCGAACTTCAGGAGGTCCTCCGGCAGGACCTTGGCGAACAGCTCGCCGGGATCGCTGTCGGCACGCGACGTGACGGTGGCATGGAATCCGACGCCCTTGTGTCCGATGCGCGAGGCGATGATCTGATCGAGTCCGGCGAATGCCCCGCCGCAAATGAACAGCACGTTCGTCGTGTCGATTTGGATGAATTCCTGGTGCGGATGCTTGCGACCACCCTGCGGCGGAACCGACGCCACGGTTCCCTCGAGAATCTTCAGGAGTGCCTGTTGCACTCCCTCACCCGAGACGTCGCGCGTGATCGACGGATTCTCGCTCTTGCGCGCAACCTTGTCGATTTCGTCGATGTAGACGATGCCCATCTCGGCGCGCTGCACGTCGAAGTCGGCAGCCTGCAGCAGCTTGAGCAGGATGTTCTCGACG
>JBIIDI010000089.1:0-7411 GCA_044238425.1 Ilumatobacteraceae bacterium | reverse complement strand
GCTCCGAGCCCCACGGTGAGCACACCGAGCTTGCCGGTGGCGGGGGCGATCGTGCGAGGTGATGACTGCGAGGACGGGCTCATGAATGCTCCTTGGGCGCTCCGTATCGGAGGCTCGTCAAGCCTATGCCACTCACATGCCGCGGAATTGCTCATCGGCGATCGCCCTAGCGTGATGGCGATGGCATCACCCGCGCGAACCGCCGGCGGCGCGCTGCTGCTCGACGGAGTGGCGTTGCGCGATTTGACGGTGAAAAGAGTTGCCGAGCAGGTGCGCGCACTCGGTGCCACGCCGACCCTTGCCACCGTGCTCATCGGTGACGACGCGCCGTCGCAGGTGTACGTGCGCAACAAGCACCGGCAAGCGCAACATGCCGGCATGCACAGTCGCAACGAAACGCTGCCCGCCGACGTGTCGCAAGAGCGTGCGGAGGCACTCGTGCGTTCGCTCGCCGACGACCCCGCGGTAACGGGAATCCTCGTGCAGCAGCCCGTACCCGGTCACCTCGACGGCGAAGCGTTGTTGGCGCTCATTCCGCCGAACAAGGACGTCGATGGTCTCACCGTCGCATCGATGGGACGTTTGATGCGCGGCGAGAACTCACTCGTTCCGTGCACGCCGCTCGGTGTGCTGCGGTTGCTCGAGCACTACGGCGCATCGACCGCAGGCGCGCGAGCCGTCGTCGTCGGGCGTTCGTCGTTGGTGGGAATGCCACTCGCGGTGTTGTTGGCGCGCAAAGGCATCGACGCCACCGTCACCGTTGCGCACAGTCGCACGCGGGACCTCGCTGCAGTGTGCCGTGAGGCCGACATTCTCGTGTCGGCGACGGGGCAGGGCCGCAGCATCGGTCGCGACCACGTGAAGCCCAGCGCGTGGGTGATCGACGTGGGAATTTCGCGCACGAGCGACGGACTCGTCGGCGACGTCGACTTCGACGCCGTGCAAGGTGTCGCGGCGGCGATCACGCCGATGCCCGGCGGAACCGGGCCGATGACCGTGGCGTGCTTGATCGAAAACACGCTGACGGCGTGGCATTTGCAGCATTCGCATCGCTAGCTGAACGCATAGCCGGTTGACTCGCAGCGGCCCCGCGCAGTCGGTGCCGTACGCACCGCAACGGACGGCGGATGAGGCGTTACAGCTTCGGGGCGATTTCGTTGAGCAGCATCGCCGTCATCTGATCGCGGACCGATGCCCGCGACACGTGCTGCACGCGGCGCAAGTGATCCCACATCTCGAACGACGTCATCGCCTCGATGCGGGCAATGCGCGCCTCGGCGTCGGCTGCGTTGCGCAACTCGTTGGCAAATGCCGTGGTCGTCTGGCGCGCGAGGCCGCGACGCATGCGCTGCATGGCGTCTTCGATGACCTGCGATCGTCGTGCGGATGCATGGTGGCGGATGCCGCGTCGCACCGGCGCGACGCTCGACCAGTACGCGTCGCGACGCTCGACGAGTTCGCGCACGCGCTCGTACAGCGGAAGTCCGACGGGAATGGGTTCGAGCAACACGGCGACGCGTTGTTCCTGGCGTTGCACCATGGCGGTGTACAACGACTCCATGTCGTTGTAGTGCTGGAATACCGAACGCACCGACACCTTCGCCCGTTCGGCAACGTCGCGAACGCTCGGCTGTTCGACGCCTTCGGTGAGCAACTCGAGCAGGGCATCGGCGATGCCGCTGCGAGTGCGAAGAGCGCGAGCGCGACGACCGTCAAGCTGCCCGGGTGCACCAGGGGGTTCCTTGTGCACTCGTGTGCGACGTGGAGGGGCCGCGCGATGGGGGTGTACCGCGCCCCCCGCATCCACAATCTTGCACTGTAGGTGCAATCGTTCACGAGTGCGCAAAGAGATTTCGGTGCCCGTCCGGGCCTTGCAGCGCATGGGTTCGGCCGGCCGTCAGCGGGTGCGTCGCCGGTTGTCGGTGGCCGACCGACGCAGTTCCGTGCGCGATTCCGTAACGGACCGGTGAGGGGCGATTGTGCCTCTGCTGATGGGCCACGTCGCGAAAGTGCGCGAGCCGACGCGATCGATGGTGCGGCGACATCGTTGTGATTTTTCGACGGTGTGAAGCGTCGTTGACGAAGCGACCGTGCGTTCGGCACGACATCGTCGACCGTTTCTACGTTCGCTCGCCGTGAACGCATCGACACACGACATCGCAGGCCGTGACATTGCAGGCTGTGACATCGCCGGCCGTGACACGCATCAACCGCGTACGAAGCGCGTGGTGGCGCGGCTCGCCGTCGTTGCTGCTCTCGTCGCCCCGAGTGCGATGGTGGCGCGCGACGCTGCGGCCGATGCCGGTGGCGCAGCCGTTCGCCGCGGCGACGGAACCGCCACGCTCGGCGCCGCCATCGCGCGGTACGTCGATCTCGGTGATGCGCACACGTGCGTGGTGCGCGACAACGACACGGTGGTGTGCTTCGGTTCGAACACATCGGGACAGATCGGCGCCGGACCGGCGACGAGCATCGGTGGGGTGGCGAACCAGATGGGTGACAACCTTGTCGCCGTCGACATTCCGCTCGGTGCTGCGACGACGATCACGCAGGTGGCGACCGGTGCGAATCACACGTGCGTGTTGCGAGACGACGGTGCGGTGTTGTGCTTCGGCGCAAACGCGAGCGGACAACTCGGTGTCGGCAATACGGCGAATCGGGGCGATCAGACAGGCGAGATGGGTGCTTCGCTGACTGCGGTGCAGTTGCCGAGCGGCACAACGGCTCGCGCGATCACCGCCGGCGCGGCGCACACGTGCGCGTTGCTCGACGATGACTCGATCGTGTGTTGGGGTGAGAACGCCGACGGTCAACTCGGAGCAGGTGACACGACCGTGCGCGGCGACGGGCCCGGTGAGATGGGTGACGCGCTCGTCCGCGTCAACTTCGGTACGAATCGTCGCGCTCGTGCCGTGAGCGCAGGTGCCGATCACACGTGTGCGATTCGTGACGACGACTCGATCGTGTGTTGGGGTGTGGGTGACGCCGGGCGACTGGGCACCGCGGAATCGAGCAGCGTTGGTGATTCGGCCACTGAAGTTGGTGACAACTTTGTCCCGGTGAATTTGGGAACGAGTCGTACGGCACTCGCGGTGAGTGCCGGTGGATCGCATACCTGTGCAATTCGTAACGACGAGCGAGTCGTGTGTTGGGGCGTTGGAGATAACGGTCGACTCGGAGATGGTGCAGGTCTCACCGTCGGTGACGAGCCCGGAGAGATGGGAGACAGTCTCACCGTCGTTGACTTGGGCACCGAATCGCGGGCAATGGCGATTGTTTCGGGTGGTGCCCATACATGTGCACTGCTCGTCAACAACACGATGAAGTGTTGGGGTGCGGGTGCTTCGGGACGACTGGGCATTGGCAACCAGAGCGACATGGGCGACACACCGGACACGCTCGGTGACGACCTGCCGAACGTGAATCTCGGTACTGGCCGCTCGGCGCGAGCAGTGTTTGCCGGGGGCCAGCACACATGCGCGGTGCTCGACACATTCGCCCTGAAGTGTTGGGGTCGTGCCAGCTCGGGGCGCCTTGGGAACGGTTCGACCTCAAACATTCTGGCGGATACGCCATCAGAACTCGGTGAGGGACTGCCCGCGGTGCAGCTCGGAACCAACCGCGCGGTGGACTCCCGCACCGAACCCGACCGTGTCGCGACCCCGACGGGCACGTTCGGAGATCGTCAACTCACGCTCACCTGGAGTGCACCCGCTGCCGGTGGTGCGCCCATCACCGACTACGTCATCGAGATGTCGGTGGACTCCGGCGGGTGGCAGCAACTCGACGACGGAGTGTCGACGAGTACGTCGTACACGGTGACAGATCTCGACAACGACGTCGAGCACACGCTGCGGGTGCGGGCCCGATCGTCGCGCGGCGACGGTGCACCGTCGCTCGTGTCGCTCGCACTCACACCCACCGCACCAACGACAACGACGACAACAACAACGACAACAACGACGACGGTGCCGGAGTCGTCGACATCAACACCGTCAACGACGGTGCCGGAGTCAACTTCGACTTCAACCACGACTTCAACCACGACATCGACGACAACAACGATCCAACCGTCAACGACGACCGCTCCTGCCACGACGACAACCGCACCCGCTGCATCGGGAGGCGGCGCAGCGTCGCCCGCTCCCGCAGCGACACCATCCGCAGCGGTGTCGACGACGACATCCACGACGACGATTCCCGATCGCGTGTCGGAATCGGCGACCGAGACTCCGGCCGATCGCGCGGCAGCAGCCGCAGCGGCGACACGCACGACGACGCTGCCGGCATTCGGACCGCTGCGTGCATCACTGAGCACGTCGCAGCGCGCACAGCTCGTCCGACTCGCGTCGTTACTGCGCGACGGTGACAGCGTGACGTGCACGGGTGCGGCGGGTACCGGTCCAGCCTCGATCATGCGTCGCCTGGCACGCGAACGGGCCCGTGCGGCATGTGCGGTGCTTGCCGCGGCGAATCCCCGGGTACGTACGACCGTGCGGGTCGCCTGGTCGCCGCGCGGGTTAAGCGGGGATGCGGCTGCCCGACAGGTGCAGATCGCCGTCGGCCCCATCGGCTGAGACGCCATTGCCGCCCGGGTTGTGATGGGCCGCACGGCCCTGCCACACTGAAAGACGTGATGACGAGCCCGCGCACCTCTGCCGCAGTGCTCGTAGTACGTCTCTAGACGCACGCCCGACCGCGTGCGTCCACCTCCCTTCGGGGAGGTTTTTTTATGCCCGCGATCGCGCATCACGACAAACGAATGCCAACAACACGAGACGAAACGCAACAACCACCGCGAGACTGAAAGAAGAGGGGAGACCATGACGGAGAAACTCACCGGCGCACAGGCCTTGATCCGCGCGCTCGAGAAGGAAAACGTCGAGGTGATGTTCGGACTGCCCGGGGGATGCATCCTCCCGGTGTACGACCCGTTGCTCGATTCGAAGATCCGCCACATCCTCGTGCGCCACGAACAAGGCGCCGGACACATGGCCGAGGGTTACGCGCACGTCACCGGCAAGCCCGGTGTGGCGATGGTGACGAGCGGTCCTGCCGCCACGAACATGGTGACGCCGTTGTGCGACGCGTACATGGACTCGATCCCGATGGTCGCGATCACCGGTCAGGTGTCGACGCACGCCATCGGCACGGACGCATTCCAGGAGTGCGACACCGTCGGCATCACGCGCAGCGTGACGAAGCACAACGAACTCGTCATGACGGCCGAGGACATTCCGCTCGTCGTGCGTCAGGCATTCCACATCGCCACGACGGGTCGACCCGGCCCGGTGCTCATCGACCTGCCGAAGGACGTTCTGCAGAACCAGATGACGTGGCACTGGCCGACCGACGACGAGGTGCGTTCGAGCCTGCCCGGTTACCACCCGACGACGAAGGGTCATCCGAAGATGATCAAGGAAGCGGCGCGACTCATCCTGTCGTCGCAGCGTCCGGTGCTGTACGTCGGCGGCGGTGTGCTGAAGGCGCGTGCCGCCGAGGCGTTGCGCGAACTCGCCGAACTCACGCAGATTCCCGTCGTCACCACGCTCATGGCGCGCGGTGCGTTCCCCGACGACCATCCGTTGTGCCTCGGCATGCCCGGCATGCACGGCACGGCAACGGCCGTCACCGCGATGCAGAAGAGCGATCTGCTCATCGCGCTCGGTGCACGCTTCGACGACCGCGTCACCGGCAAGGTGCCGGCATTCGCCCCCGAGGCGAAGATCATCCACGTCGACATCGATCCGGCCGAACAGGGCAAGGTGCGTCGTCCCGACGTGCCGATCGTCGGCGACTGCCGTCTCGTCATCGAGGAAGTCATCGTGGCGATCAAGGAACTCGTCGCCGGCGGAATCACGCAGGTCGACATCACGCCGTGGCGCAGCCGCGTCAACGGCTGGAAGGAACAGTTCCCGCTGCACTACGAGCAGAGCGCCCCGGGCGATGCGTTGAAGCCGCAGTTTTGCCTGGAAAAGGTGCGCGACGGTGCGCCCGAGGGCACGATCGTCGTCGCCGGCGTCGGTCAGCACCAGATGTGGACCAGTCAGTACTGGAACTTCAACCATCCGTACACGTGGGTGAACTCCGGTGGCCTCGGCACGATGGGTTTCGCGGTTCCCGCGGCAATCGGTGCAAAGGTCGGTCAGCCCGACAAGACCGTGTGGGCGATCGACGGTGACGGTTGCTTCCAGATGACCGCGCAGGAACTCGTCACCGCGTCGTTGGAGAACATTCCGGTGAAGATCGGCATCCTCAACAACTCGTACCTCGGCATGGTGCGCCAGTGGCAGGAAATGTTCTACGACGAGCGCTACAGCGAGGTGAACCTGTCGGGTGTGCTGCCCGACTTCGTGAAGTGGGCCGAGTCGATGGGTTGCGTCGGCATCCGTGTCGAGGCACCCGAGGAAGTTGAGTCGGCAATCGACAAGGCGAACTCGATCAACGACCGACCGGTCGTCGTCGACTTCCGCGTCGCCGCCGACGAAAAAGTGTTCCCCATGGTCGCCGCCGGTCAGAGCAACGACGACATCATGTTGCACCCCGCGCAGAACGCACGACGCGAGTTCCTCCGATGAGCGGCAACAACCCGTTCGGGCAGGACAGCTCGCACCACGTTCTGTCGGTGCTCGTGCAGAACCGACCCGGCGTACTCGCACGCGTGTCGGCGTTGTTCGCGCGACGGGGCTACAACATCTTCTCGCTCGCCGTCGCCCCGACGGATGACCCGAACTACAGCCGCATCACCATCGTCGTCGACCTGCAGAGCGCACCGCTCGAGCAGATGACCAAGCAGCTGTTCAAGCTCATCGACGTGGTGCGCATCAGCGAGCTCGATCCGCGCCGCAGCGTCGAGCGTGAACTGCTCGTCGCCACCGTCGGTGCGACGCCGGAGCAGCGTGGTCAGGTCGTCGAGTTGACGAACATCTTCGAGGGCAAGATCCTCGCCGTCGGCAACGACGCACTCACCGTGAGCTTGGACGGCAGCCCCGACAAGCTTGACGATTTCATGGCGCTTCTCGACCAGTACGGGATCATCGAGTCCCAACGCACCGGTCGGGTCGCGCTGCCAAAATTGGATCGCTCGGCCAAACCCCGTGCGCTCCGTACAACCAAAGGAAAGGCCAGCTGATGCCCGCAAACGTTTATTACGACAAGGACGCCGACGTCTCGCTCATCAAGGGCAAGAAGGTCGCCGTCATCGGTTACGGCAGCCAGGGGCACGCCCATGCGCTCAATCTGAAGGACTCGGGCGTCAACGTCGTCGTCGGTCTGCGCGACGGTTCGGCATCGGCCGACAAGGCGAAGGCAGCCGGCCTCGAGGTGAAGTCGATCGCCGATGCGGCGAAGTGGGCCGACGTCATCATGTTGCTCGCGCCCGACACCGAGCAGAAGAAGATCTACGACGAGC
>JBIIDI010000088.1:0-7458 GCA_044238425.1 Ilumatobacteraceae bacterium | reverse complement strand
CTCGCGCTCGTGCACCGATTCAAGGAAATGATGTCGATCGAGGAATCGGCTGACGACGCCCCCGCCCCGGTCGGATCGATGGGCGACATGGAGGCGTTGCGCGGCGTCGTAAAGTACCCCGTACGCATCAAGTGCGCCGTTCTCGGCTGGAACACGCTGCTCGAGGCACTCGGCGGAGACTTGTAGTCGGGAATCGGCACGTGCGTCGCCTCGCTCTCGTCGCCGCGACCACGGTCTTTCTGCTTGCCGCCTGCGCAACCGACGACGACTCGTCGTCGCCGACGACCGATGGCTCCACGATCGATGCGCCGGCCTCGCCGGAGAATTCGCAGTCGCAAGGCAGCACGACCGGCGAAGTGCGTCTCATCCCCGTTGCCGAGATTCCGGGTGCCGTTGACGTGACGAGCCGATTCGGCGACGACGCGTTGTACGTCGTGTCGCGCACCGGAACGGTGACACGCATTCTTGACGGCAACGAGACGATCGTCCTCGACGTCGCCGATCTCACCTCGACGGAGAGTGAACGCGGCCTGCTCGGTCTCGCCTTCTCCCCCGACGGCGCACGTGCGTACGCCAACTACACCGATTCCCGTGGCGACACGGTCATCGCCGAATTCAATGTCGATCAATCGGGAGCGATCACCCGAAGCTCGCTGCGCATCCTTCTCACGATCGACCAGCCGTACTCGAACCACAACGGCGGGGATCTCGTCGTGGCCAACGACGGCACGTTGCTCGTTGCCATGGGTGACGGCGGCTCGGGCGGGGACCCCGAGAGAGTTTCCCTCGATGACACGTCGCTGCTCGGCAAGGTCGTGCGCATCGATCCGCGCAACGGTGCAACGTCGCTCGTCGCGCGCGGTCTGCGCAACCCGTGGCGAATCGATCTGTACGACGACGATCTGTGGCTCGCCGACGTCGGCCAAAACGAGATCGAAGAAGTCAACGTGCTGCGGGACGTGTCGGCGATGGCGGAGGTCGTTTCCTTCGGCTGGAGTGCGTTCGAGGGACCGAAGCGATTCAACGACGATCAGCCGGCAGATGGGCACCTCGAGCCGCTCGTGTGGTACGAGCACGGCGACGATGGATGCTCCGTCTCCGGTGGCGCCGTCGCGGTGAGCGGCGCACTCGCCGGGCGGTACGTTTTCGGCGACTATTGCAGCGGCCGAATCTGGAGCATCGATGCCGGCGGACGGGACACGAACCGTCTGCTTCACCTCGAGGACGTGAGCGAACTCACTGCCGTTGCCCGGGCTCACGACGATCTGTACGTACTCTCGTTGCAGGGTGACGTTCTTCGCATCGAAAGTTGACGTCACACAACGTCCGTAGACTTTGATCATGTCGACCCCTCGCGAGACGCTGCACGGACTACTCGCCAAGGCCCCAAAGGCTCTTCTGCACGATCATCTCGACGGTGGCCTTCGCGCCGACTCGGTCATCGAGCTTGCCCGCGAGTACGGCTACACGAAGCTGCCGACGACGGACGTCGTCGATCTGCAGAAATGGTTCCATCGCGGGGCAAAGCGCAACGATCTGGTGCTCTACCTCGAGACGTTCGCCCACACCGTCGGAGTGATGCAGTACCGCGATGCAATCGAGCGCACCGCTTACGAATGCGCACAGGACCTCGCGGCGGACAACGTCGTCTACGCCGAAGTCCGGTTCGCCCCCGAATTGCACACCGAGGCCGGGCTCACCCTTGATGAAGTCGTGCGTGCGGTCCTCGACGGTTTCCGTCGCGGCGCCAAGGGAACCGACCTCACGATCTACGGGATTCTTTCGGCGATGCGCACGGCGGCACGCAGCCGCGAGATCGCCGATTTGGCGGTGCGGTTCCGCGACGAGGGCGTCGTCGGATTCGACATCGCCGGCGCCGAAGCGGGCTACCCACCCACCCGGCACCTCGATGCGTTTCAGCACATCCAGCATTCGAACTTCCACTCGACGATCCATGCCGGTGAGGCTTTCGGGTTGCCGTCGATCTGGGAAGCGCTGCAGTTCTGCGGCGCGGAGCGTCTCGGGCACGGCGTGCGGATCGTCGACGACATCACCGGCGAACCCGGCAACGAGCGACTCGGTCGACTCGCCGAGTACGTGCGCGACCGTCGCGTTCCGCTCGAGTTGTGCCCCACGTCGAACGTGAACACGGGCGTCGTGAAGACGTTCGCCGATCACCCCATCGGAATGCTGCGCCGACTGCGCTTCCGCGTCACCGTGAACACCGACAACCGCCTCATGAGCAACACGTCGATGACGAACGAGTTCGTTCAGTGCGCCGATGCATTCGGCTGGACGCTCGACGACTTCCGCTGGATCACCGTCAACGCGGTGAAATCGGCATTCGCCCACTTCGAAGAACGCCTCGACATCATCAACAATGTCGTCAAGCCCCGCTACGAGGCTCTCTCACGCTCAGCGAGCTGATGTTTTTCCCATCAAGTGATATGTGTTGATTGCGTGCTCAAAGTTGAATCCCAAACGGATCCATGCTCTGATGACCCGCCGATTGGAAGCTTGGGTTGAAATCCACACTTTCTCGGCACCCGTTGATTTGAAGCTTCGGAGAGCCCTTGCGACGAGCCGCGAATAGTGCCCGTGAGACTCATGGTCAGGATGAGTTCCGTTGAGCACTATCTCTGCTGATCGGATGGTTGCAAGCTCGTACGTGAGCACGAACGACAGGTACTCGCCATCTTCGGCGGTCACGAACGTTCTTGCCGCGGGGTCTGACAGAAGGGCATGTAGCCACTCGGAATAGCCCTCCTGCACTGCCGACTCCGGAATTCTTGAGTTTGACGAGTAGTGATTGCGATAAGTGGCAAACGTCCGACGGGCAAGCAGCTGCAACTGATCGCGATTCACTATGTCTCCGGTGATCTCTTGACGATCGGTGTCAAGATCGGACAGTTCGCGCGAGAAGTAGACCAGCGTGTCGGCGTGGAGACACCTCCACTCGTTCAATCCCGCCAACCACTCATTGAGTTCGCGCGCCTGCGACTCACATCGCAAGATGACGAGATCAGCCGCAGACCCATTGATCATCTCTTCGAGCTGTGAAGCGCTGGGGTGTTCCTTCAGCGGTACCAGAAGTCGTGCCACAGACATGCCAAATCTTGCGGATTCCGCTGGTGAGAAGCGCAGTTTCGGAGTCTCCGCCGTGAGAAAGTCGGTGATCATGCGTCTTCAGATACTTTACGAGAAGACACGACCGAGGCACCCGATACCATTCTCGGCGTGAGCGATGGCCTGGCTTCCGTCGTCATCCCGTCGTTCCGGTCCTCAGCAACGCTTGCTCCACTCGTTTCGAGAATTCTCGATGCGTGTTCGTCAGTTCCAATTGAGGTTCTCATCGTTGAGGATGGGGAGTCAAGTGAATGCTGGGGCATCATCCGCAAGCTGTCACGAGAACACCCGCAGGTACGAGGTTTGCGGCTCGGTAGGAATGCCGGTCAGCACGGTGCCCTCCTCGCGGGAATCCGAGACGCACGAGGGGAAGTTATCGTGACGCTCGACGACGACTTACAGAATCCCCCCGAAGAAATTCCTCGACTGCTGTCGGCACTCGGGAGCGAAGTTGATGTCGTATACGGAGTGCCGGAGTCGAGCAATCACTCTGCTTCACGGCGCTTTACGTCACGGTTTTCGAAGTATCTCTTGCACCGAACTCTCGGGTTCGACTCGGCTATTTCCATCAGTCCATTTCGGGCGTTTCGCTCACAACTCCGGACGAGCTTTGCCGCCAACCTGGGGCCCAACGTTTCCATCGACGCACTGCTCACTTGGTCGACACATCGATTTGCAACGGTCCCCGTCAAGCATGATGAGCGAAAAGCCGGCAAGTCCAACTACACCGCGCGCAAACTCATTCGATTCATGATCGACACGGCTACCGGTTACAGCACGGTCCCGCTCCGACTCGCGACTTCACTGGGCTTCTTCATGCTGCTGTTCGGCGCGGGAGTTCTCGTGTACGTCATCAGCCGGCCGCTCTTCACCGGCCAGTCCGTTGCAGGATTTCCGTTTCTGGCCAGCACGATTACGATTTTCGCGGGAACCCAGCTGCTCGTTCTTGGCATTCTCGGTGAATACATCGGTCGCATGCACTTTCGAGTGATGAATCGACCCACGTACTTCATTGCGGAACGGACCGACGAGATGCAGACACCGTGATTCCGTTCAACCGGGCGCAGATCTCGTCGGACGACATCGAACTGGCACTCAATGCCGTTGCGCGCGGACATACCGCTGGTGCGGGAACGTACACCTCCAACTGCGAGAGACTGATCGCGGATTCACTCGGCAACGATCGAGCTCTCCTCACAACCTCGTGCACACACGCGCTGGAGATGTCGGCGTTACTCCTGAATCTTCAATCCGGGGATGAGGTAATCGTTCCGTCGTACACGTTCGTCTCAACGGCGAGTGCTTTCGCACTGTTCGGAGCCACACCCGTGTTCGTTGACTCGGACTCGCGAACGCTGAACATCAATCCCGAACTCGTTGAAGCTGCGGTCACTCCTCGAACACGGGCGATCTGCGTCGTTCACTACGGTGGCGTTGCCTGTGACATGGAGGCGCTGGGTGCGGTCGCAAACCGCCACAACCTGATCCTCATTGAAGACAACGCGCACGGGTTATTCGCAAGGTACAAGGGTCGGCATCTGGGCACCTTCGGCGCACTGGCAACTCAAAGCTTCCACGAGACGAAGAACATCACCTGCGGAGAGGGTGGCGCCCTCATCGTCAACGATGCGAACTTCGTCGAACGTGCGGAAATTCTCCGCGAAAAGGGTACTGATCGGTCGAAGTTCCTCCGCGGGCAAGTGGACAAGTACACCTGGGTCGACATCGGATCGAGCTGGGTAATGAGCGATTTGCTGGCAGCGATTCTCTACGGCCAGTTGCAGCGCGCCGACTCGATCAACACCCAACGGGTTGCCATCTGGAATCGCTACCACGCCGACCTTGCCGAGTGGGCGGAAAAATACGACGTCACGCGGCCTCACGTTCCCGAAGGATGCGAACATGTCGGCCACGTGTACCACCTCCGCTTCCGGAAAGCAGAGCAAAGAGCGCGATTCATCGACCACATGAAGCAGCACGGTGTGTCGTGCGTGTTCCACTACCAGCCGTTGCACGTCTCTCCCGTGGGTCGCCGCTTCGGCGGATTTCCCGGTCAGTGTCCGGTAGCCGAGCACGCCGGTGATTGCCTCGTGCGTTTGCCCCTCTTCAATTCGCTCTCCGAAGAGGATCAATCACGGGTCACCGACGCAGCGACGTCATTCGCTCCCTGAATCTCCGGCACCACATTTCTCGAGATCTACTTGATCTCGTTTTCTTCGACGAAAAAACGCTGGCGTGACGAAACGTTGGCGAGCGAGTCCGCAACGACGGCCTTGCCAATCTCGCTGTCGTATGCAGCGGTGAAATCGGCGGCCGAGTCGAACCACAATTCCGACACTCCGTCGGGCTGTCCGTCACCGGGTTGACCGATCACGTTGAATACCGCCTTGCGCAGACGCGGCAACTGCCGGGCCAGTGGTGCGTGCCGGTTGAGCCACCAATCGACGAACTCCTCGTGCGACGTCCCCGTCTTGCGGGTGAGAAGAATGATCGCCTTCATCACGACGGCTTCTTCGTGCGCGCGAAAGGTCGTCCGCCAACCGCCAGGGCAACGACGACGACAATCTCATCGTGATGCGGAGCATCGCCGATCGACACGTCGATCGCGTCCATCTCGTCGAACGACCAGATGTCGTCCTTGTTCGTCAGCGGGATCGTGATCTGTGCACCCGGTCCGGCAATCTTCTTCGTCGACGGGATGATGTCGTCTCCCTTGATGACGACCCGCCGCACCGGAGCACCGAATCGGGGATGCAGGATCGCCGCCGCATGCTCGATCTCTCCCGCCGTACCGACGATCGCGCCCTTGCCGTATCCGGTGACCTCGGCAGCAGTCACTCCCAAACTCGCCAGGGCACGCGTTGCCAGCTGCTCCGACACATCCGCTCCGAGAAGCTCGAGTTCGCTCAACGTGCCGCCCTGCAGCCCGGCAAGCGGGTTGGTGATCACCGCCGAACAGGCCGCCTTGCGCACGATGCGTCCGACCGACGCGCCGTGTTCGGCGAGCGTTTCCTCGCATATCGTGACGAATTTTCGAACGTGCATGCGCGTACGGTACTACACGAGTTTCTCCGGCACCTCCGGCCGAAGTCCGCACGACACCTCTCTGGCCGTGCTCCAACCGCCCACCTGAAACATGACTCTGTTAGCATGCTTCAGGTGGCACGCAACAAGGTTGCAGAGACGGAATCGCGCTGGACGTTCCTCACGAACCACTCGCACGTCCTCGTCTGCATCGCCCAGGAGCCCGACATTCGGCTGTCGGAGGTGGCGCGCCGGGTGGGTATCGGTGAGCGGGCCGTGCACCGCATCGTGCACGAGCTCTGCGACGCCGGCTACTTGAAGGTCGTAAAGAAAGGCCGCACGAACAACTACATCATCGACCTCGACCGCCCCCTGCGCCACCCCCTCGAGGCAGAACACGACGTGCGCTCGGTCATCCAACCTCTCGTCCGAAAGAAGAACACCCGCAAGTGAGTGCCGGCGACGTCTTCAACAACCTGCTTACGGCACCCGTCATCGCATTCATCGTCGCGCTCCTCGTCACGCTGCTGCGCTTCGACGTGCGTCTCCCCGAGGCTCTCTACCCGATTTTGTCCACCTATCTGCTGCTCGCCATCGGCATCAAGGGCGGTCGCTCGTTGTCGACCACGTCGCCGGCTGAGATTTGGTTGCCGCTCATCGGTGCAGTTCTGCTCGGCATTGTCACTCCGCTCGTCGCCTACGTGCTCTTTCGTTTCGTTGGGTCGTTGAACGTCGTCAACTCGGCGGCCCTCGCCGCTCATTACGGCTCGGTTTCCGCCGTCACATTCACGGTGCTCATTTCCTCCCTCGACTCGCGCGACATCTCATACGAGGGTTTCGTCGCCGGATTGCTCGCCATCCTCGAGATCATCGGCATCGTCATCGCATTGTTCATAGCCGGGCGCGGATCCCCGGGGACCAACTGGCGCGAAGGTCTGAGTGAGGTCATCCGCGGCCGCAGCATCGCTCTCCTCGTCACCGGTCTACTCATTGGCGCGATCGTCGGCGATGCTCGTCTCGCCCCCGCCGACCCCCTCTTCGTCGGGCTATTCTCCGGCGCACTCACCCTGTTCCTCGTAGAGATGGGCGTGGTCGCGGCACAGCGACTGCGCGACGTAGCTTCCGCGGGACCTCGAGTCGCACTACTCGCCATCGTCATTCCTTTCCTCAACGGCGTACTCGGCGCACTTGTCGGTGCCGCCGCCGGACTGTCGACGGGCGGCGTTGCCGTCATGGCGACGCTGGCCGCAAGCGCCTCGTACATTGCCGCACCGGCCGCCGTGCGCATCGCACTTCCCGAAGCAAGCC
>JBIIDI010000087.1:0-7603 GCA_044238425.1 Ilumatobacteraceae bacterium | reverse complement strand
TCGAAAAAGCACTGCCGTTTCCGCTCACCGGTGCGCAGCGTCGCGTCATTTCCGAGATCGACGGCGATCTTGCGTCACCGGTTCCGATGCACCGGCTGCTGCAGGGTGACGTCGGCAGCGGCAAAACGGTCGTTGCGGTTGCCGCGATGCTCGCTGCGGTGCAGGGTGGTCACCAAGGTGCACTCATGGCGCCGACCGAGGTGCTCGCCGAGCAGCACCACTCCGGGGTGAGTCGTCTGCTTGCAGAACTGAAAGTGCCCGACGAGGGCAACTTGTTCGGTGAACGCAACGTGCGGGTCGAGTTGCTCACGTCGCGGATCACGGGCGAACAGCGGCGCGACATTCTCGCCGCGCTTGCCGACGGCGGCGTCGACATTGTCATCGGTACGCACGCGCTCATCGGTGAGTCGGTGGAATTTGCATCGCTCGGTGTCGTCGTCATCGACGAACAGCACCGTTTCGGAGTCGAGCAGCGCGCCGCGTTGCGCGGCAAGGGCGGCGGCGATGCGGGCCACACTCCCGACGTGCTCGTCATGACCGCCACGCCGATTCCGCGCACTGCGGCGATGACGGTGTACGGCGACCTCGACGTCAGCGTCCTCGACGAACTGCCGCCCGGTCGCACCCCGATCGTTACGCACCACGTGGCTGCACCGCTCGACGTGGCTGCGATGTGGAACGAGGTGCGCACGGCGCTCGATGCCGGGCAGCAGGCGTACGTCGTGTGCCCGATGATCGAGGAAAACGAGTCGATGGGCGTTGCGTCGGCGGAGGAGATCCATCGCGAACTCGGCGCGGGGGAGTTGAAGGGCTACGCGGTCGGCTTGCTGCACGGAAAGATGCCGGCACGCGACAAGGACGAAGTGATGACGCGGTTCCGCAATCGTGAACTCGACGTTCTCGTGGCGACGACTGTCATCGAAGTCGGCGTCGACGTTCCGAACGCCACGTGCATGGTCATTCTCGACGCCGACCGCTTCGGCATCGCTCAGTTGCACCAGTTGCGCGGTCGTGTCGGTCGCGGTGCGATCGCCTCGCGCTGCTGGCTCGTCACGCGGGACTCCGACGCTCCGTCACCGCGCGTCGACGCGCTCGTCGAGTCCACCGACGGCTTCTATCTCGCCGAGGTCGATCTCGATCTTCGTGGAGAAGGCACGCTCATGGACACGATGCAGAAGGGTGCGAGCGACCTGCGGCTTGCGTCGTTGCGCCGTGACCGGGATTTGGTGGACCTCGCCCGTCAGGTCGCCACCGAGATCATCGACGCCGATCCGCTGCTGTCGAAACACGAGGGGCTGCGTGACGAAATCGACGTGTTGCTCACCGCGCGCGACGAAGAATTCCTGCTGAAGAGCTGAGCGGGCGCCAACCCGCCCGAACCTACGACTGCATGCGCCCGACAGCGTGCGGTGGAACTCGGTCTAGAAGATCTCGTCCTTCCAAACGCGGTGCATCAACGCGTCGAATTCCTCATCGGTGATCGGCGACGACATCACG
The DNA here is from genome assembly GCA_044238425.1 of Ilumatobacteraceae bacterium. GTDB lineage: Bacteria > Actinomycetota > Acidimicrobiia > Acidimicrobiales > Ilumatobacteraceae > F1-60-MAGs027. Next base: position 6,106 of record JBIIDI010000087.1, on the reverse strand, counting down.
TCGTTGAGCACGAATCCCATTCCGATCGCCATGCCGAGCCACGCCATGATTCGCGCCGTCGTCGGTGAGTCGTTGCCGGTGCGCTCGCGGATGCGCTCGGCAAGTTTGGCCATCGATTCGGCCACGCGATCGACCGACTGGCCGATGCGCACGGTGAGCGAGGGGATCGTGCGGCTCGCTGCCAACGCTTCGATGCGCAGCCAGCGTCGCTCGCGGCGCCAGTCATCCTGTGGATGGGGCAGTGCCGCAACGAACGCCTTCAGGTCGAGCGAATCCGCGCCGCCCGACTGCAGCGCCGTCTCGATGAGGGCGATGTCTTCCTCGTAATGACGCTCGAGCTCGGTGCCGAGCACCTCGGCGAGAAGCCCGTCTCGGTCACCGAAGTACTTGTAAATGAGCGCCACCGACACTCCGGCTCCCGCCGCCACGTCGGCGATGCGCAAGCCGACGATGCCGTGATCATGAATGACGCGCAGCGTGCTCTCGCGGATGCGCTCCTGCGACGAGAGATCGGTCGCCGACACGAAGCAAGGTTAGGAGAATTCACCGCCCGCGGTGGTTGGTTCAACCGGGGGAAGTTCGAGATCCCACCGATCGAGGCAGTCCTTGCAGCGGTAGGCCACGACGTCGCCGACGAACCACGTTCCCGATTCGCGTTCGGGGGTCATGAGAAAGGCCCGCCCACCGCAGTCGATGCACACGATTTCGGGCTCGGGTGCGGCGGCAATCGGGCGATCGTCGCCGGTTCCCGAATTCGTCACGCCGCCATCATTACCGTGAATGCGATGCGAGTGGTGGCGGGATCGTTGCGCGGGCGCAAATTGGAGTCCCCGGCCGGCTCGACGACGCGACCCACCACTGACATGGCGCGCGAGGCCATCTTCAACGCGCTGAACAGTCTCGACGTCGTCGAAGGCGCGCGAATCCTCGATTGCTTCGCCGGTACGGGGGCGATGGGCATCGAGGCCCTCAGCCGGGGTGCCGCGCACGTCACCTTCATTGAGCGCGATCGCAACGCGTTCGCCGCACTCGAGCGCAACATCGCCGCACTCGGCGTGAAGGGCCGTTCGACGATCGTGCGCGGCGACGCACTCGCGCTCGCCTCGTCATGTCGCGACGTGTCGCTCGTGCTCGCCGATCCGCCGTACGACTTCGCCAAGTGGGACGAACTGCTTGCCGTTCTTCCCGGAAGCCTCGTCGTCGCCGAGTCGGCCGCACCTGTCGAAGCGCCCGCCGGCTGGGAGATGTTGCGTACGCGGCGGTACGGACGCACCCACATCACCTTCCTGCGACGGTTACCGTAGAAGCGATGGCAAACGGTCCCCGCACGGCGGTGCTGTACCCGGGCAGTTTCGACCCGTTCCACCTCGGGCATCTCGACATCGCCTCGCAGGCGTTGGCGATCTTCGGCGAGGTGGTCGTCGCCGTCATGCACAACCCGGCCAAGCCGTCGGGCATGTTCACCATCGACGAGCGCGTCGAGCTCATTCGTTCGGCCACTGCACACCTGCACGGCATCCGCGTCGAAGCTCACACGGGGCTCGCCGTTGCCGCCGCCGAGAAAATCGGCGCGCGGTGCATCGTGAAGAGTCTGCGCAGTGCCACCGACTTCGACGTCGAATCGCAGATGGCGCACACGAACTACACCGTTTCGGGTGTGCGCACGGTGTTGTTGTTCGCCTCGCCCGAGCTCGCCTTCATCAGCAGTCGTTACGTGCGCGAAATCGCCAACTACGGTGGAGATCCGTCGGCGATGGTGCCGAGCAACGTCGCCGTCGCACTCGCCGCCAAGGTGCGGAACTGAGCTTCGGCGAATCACAAGGGGAATCCGATGAGTGACGAAACGCAGGACATGATCACCGAAGAGTTGCCCGCCGTGCAGATGGGCGACGCCGAGTCGATCCTCGCCGACCTCATCGACCTCATCTCGAAGGCCCCGAACGTGCCGCTGTCGAGCACCCCGCGCATCGACCGCGAAGAAGTCGTCGCGCTTCTCGAAGACGCGCTCGCGTGCATGCCGGTCGAGGTGCGCGAGGCCCGCTTTTTGCTCAAGGAGAAGGACAACTTCATGGCCCGCGCCCAGCGCGAGGCCGACGAAATCATCGAAGCCGCCCGTACACAGGCCGAGCGGATGGTGCAGCGCACCGAAGTCGTGCGTGCATCCGAGGCGCGTGCCCGCCAAATCATCGACGAAGCCGAAGCAACGGCACGGCGTTTGAAGTCGGAAACCGAGGACTTCCTCGACCGTCGCCTCGGCAGCTTCGAGATCCTCCTCGATCGTTTGTCGAAGACGGTGAAGCACGGTCGCGACCGACTCTCCATCACCGGCATTCAGCAGGCCAACGACACGCTCACCGCCGACGAGTCGGGTGGCTTCTACGACCAGGACAGCTCCGGGGACGACGACGCCTGATGGCGTCGACACTCGTCGTCAACGTTCTTGACCTCCTGCGTCGTGCGGGGGCGACGAAAGACGTCCACGTCGTTGCACGTGCGAGCGAGTTCGCCTTCGATGATCCGCGCATCGGCGACACCGCCGACGTGGCGGTGAACATCCATCTCGAAAGCGGCACCGGCGGCATCGTCGCCACCGGTGACACTCGCGTCGCGTGGTCGGCGCAGTGTCGGCGATGCCTGCGTCCGGTCGCGGGGGAGTCGCGCAGCGAACTCAACGAAATCTTCGCCCGCGAAACGCCCCGCGGCGAGGTGTCGCTTGCCGATCCCGACGCCCTGCCGCTCACCGGCGACCAAATCGACTTCGTCCCCGTCGTGCGCGAGGTCGTGCTCCTCGGGCTGCCGCTGGCCCCGTTGTGCCGACCCGATTGCCCGGGTCTGTGTCCGCGGTGCGGCGCCGATCTCGCCACTGCGCCGTGCGGATGCGACGTGCGGGCACGCGACGAACGTTGGGCCGCGCTGGATGAGCTCATCGACCCGTTAGAGTGAGCGAGCCCACAGCGGCCACCAGCAGCGGCTCTACGTCACCGAGGTAAACGTCACCATGGCAGTCCCGAAGAAGAAGAAGTCGAAGGCCCGTGGCCGTACGAACCGTTCCGCCAACATGAAGTTGGCCGTGCCGTCGCGCAGCACCTGCCCGCGCTGCAGCACCACGAAGAAGCCCCACACCGTGTGCCCCAACTGCGGTTGGTACAAGGGTCGCGTCGCCGTCAACGTCGGCTAGATCGCGGGCGTCGGTGATTCCCGGCGCCGTTCCGCGCAGACATCGCCTACCGTGAGTCGCACATCATGAAGCCGATTGCCGTCGACGCCATGGGTGGCGACAAGGCGCCCGCCGAAATCGTTGCCGGTGCGCACGCCGCCGCCGCGGAAGGCATTCCCGTTCTTCTCGTCGGTCCCGAGTCGTTGCCCGATCGAGGCGACCTCGAACTTCTCATCGCCACCGAAGTCATCGCCATGGACGAAGATCCCGCCGGTGCGGTGAAGCGCAAGAAGGATTCCACGCTCGTGCGATGCGCCGAAGCGGTGCGCGACGGGCAGGCGAGTGCGATGATCTCCGCCGGCAACACCGGCGCGACGATGGCATCTGCGTTGCTGCGCATGGGTCGTGCCGAGGGCGTGAAGCGCCCGGCGATTGCCACGCCGATTCCCGTGCCGGGTTCGACGCCGACGATCCTCCTCGATGCCGGTGCGAACGCCGAGGTCGAAGTGGGTTGGCTCGGCCAGTTCGCGGTGATGGGTTCGGTGTTCGCCAACGCGCGGTACGGCATCGAGTCGCCGCGCGTCGGATTGCTCTCGATCGGCGAAGAGCCGGGCAAGGGTGACACGCTGCGCAAGGAGGCGTACGAACTGCTCTCGCAACTGCAGGGCATCAACTTCATCGGCAACGTCGAAGGCCGCGACATCATGACGCCCGACGTCGACGTCGTCGTCACCGACGGATTCACCGGCAACGTCGCGTTGAAGTCGCTCGAAGGAGCGATGAAAACCATCGTGAAGAGCCTCTTTGCCGCCATCGGCAAACCCGAGTACAAGGAACACGCCGATGCGCTGATGCCGGCGTTCCTCGACTTGTACGCCGCATTCGATCCCGACTCGACCGGCGGTGCGATGCTGCTCGGCCTCAACGGCGTGTGCATCATCTCGCACGGCTCGTCGAGTGCGCGTGCCATGCACAACGGAATTCGCGTCGCTCGCGACATGGTCGAGGGCGACATCGTCGGTCGCGTGCGCACGGCCGTCTCCCGGATGGGGTGAGCGCGCCGTGACGACGGACATCGACAACGACCATCTGCTGCGCTGCGCCGAACTCGTCGGTCACCGGTTCGCCGATCTCTCGCTGCTGAAGCTCGCGCTCACGCACTCGTCGTACTCGGCCGAGGAAACCGGCGAGCCGTCCAACGAACGCCTCGAGTTCCTCGGCGATGCGGTGCTCGGGTGGGTGCTCGCCGACGAGATGTTCCGTCGCCACCCCGACTTCCACGAGGGCTTGCTCACCGACCTGCGCAAGAGCGTCGTCAACGCGGCGACGCTCGCCGAGGTTGCACGCGGTCTCGGCATCGGTCCGTTCATCCGTCTCGGTCGCGGCGAGAGCAGGGCGCGCGGCGGGGAGAAGGTGTCAATCCTCGCGAACGCGTTCGAAGCGATCCTCGGCGCGGTGTACCTCGACGCCGGCGCGTCGGTGGCACGGGAGCACATCCTGCGGTTGTTGCGTGACGTCATCGACGCTGCGGTACCGGGGCTCGCCACGCTCGACCCGAAGACGCAGTTGCAGGAACTCGCGGCCGCCCGCGGTCTCGGAGCTCCGCAGTACGTCGTGCGCGACGAGGGTCCCGACCACGAAAAGACGTTCTTTGCCGAAGTCATCGTCGACGGACGCACGCGCGGCGAGGGTGTCGGTCGGACGAAGAAAGCCGCCGAGCAGGAAGCCGCCTCGCGCGCCATCGTCACGATGCGCAACGAACGTGCCTGAACTTCCCGAAGTTGAAACCGTCCGGCGCGGACTCGAGCGGCGCGTCGTCGGAGCGCGCATCGATCGCGTCGACGTGACGGGTGAACGCACGGTGCGTCGTCTCGGACGCGAAGCAATCATCGACGGACTCACCGGCACCCGCCTCGTGGCGGCGCGGCGGCGCGGCAAGTACCTGCTGTGCGATCTCGACAGCGGCGGCGTGCTCATGATGCACCTGCGCATGAGCGGTCGCGTGCTCGTCGCACCGCTCGGCGCGCCGCGACCGGCGCACACGCACGTTGCGCTGACGATGTCGAACGGGTCCTCATCGCATTTCGAGGTGTGGTTCGTCGACCCGCGCACGTTCGGTGAGGTGGTCGTGTTCGACCGTGACGACGAAGCACGGGTTGCGCCCGAGCTGGCGCGGCTCGGCCCCGATCCGATCGCCGAGGGTCTCGACGTCGCGACGCTGCGCGGCATCCTGCGCGGGCGGCGGGGCAACCTCAAGGCATTGCTGCTCAACCAGCACGCCATCGCCGGTATCGGCAACATCTACGCCGACGAGATTCTCCACCGTGCCCGGTTGCGCGACGACCGCGAGCCGGGTGCGTTGCCGCTCGATGCGGCGCGCCGGTTGCACGTCGCGATTCACGACGTGCTCACGGCGGCGGTTGCCGCCGGCGGCAGCACGCTCGACGACACCCAGTACGTCGACGTCGACGGCGCGACGGGGTGGTTCCAAACCGAGCACCGCGTGTACGGGCGAGCCGGTGAACGCTGTCTCACCTGCGGTCGCGGTCGCATCGTGCGCCGAGTCGTTGCCGGGCGCACGACGTGCGCATGCCTCGTCTGCCAGCGTTAGGTCGCAGTCGGCCAGCGGCGGTGCGCGTCGTCTCAACTACTCTTTCCCCGGATGTTCCTCAAGTCGCTGACCATGAAGGGCTTCAAGTCCTTTGCCGACACCACGGTGATGGAGCTCGAGCCGGGCGTCACCGTCGTCGTCGGTCCGAACGGGTCGGGCAAGAGCAACGTCGTTGACGCCATCGCCTGGGTGCTCGGTGCCCAGGCCCCGTCGTCGGTGCGCAGCCAGAAGATGGACGACGTCATTTTCGCCGGTACCGCGAAGCGAGCGGCGCTCGGGCGCGCCGAGGTCATCCTCACCATCGACAACAGCGCCGGGCTCCTGCCGCTCGAGTTCAG
>JBIIDI010000009.1:0-25501 GCA_044238425.1 Ilumatobacteraceae bacterium | reverse complement strand
GCGCCGACGAACGGCGCATGCGCTGTCGTTCACGTCGCGCCATCGGGATCCTCGTCATGCTACGTGGTGGTACGGTGCGAACGGTGAGCACGCAGCATCGTCCGTTCCGCTTCGGAATCCAGGCGGCGAAACCGCCGACGAACGTCACGTGGCAGGAACTCGCACGTCGCGCGGAAGCGCTCGGCTACGCGACGTTGACGATGCCCGATCACTTCAACGACCAGTTCGCTCCGATTCCCGCGATGACGTCGGCGCTCGAGGTCACGTCGTCGCTGCGCGTGTGCGCGCTCGTGTTCGACAACGACTACAAGCACCCCGTCGTTCTCGCGAAGGAACTTGCGACGATGGACGTGCTGTCGGGCGGACGCATCGACATCGGACTCGGGGCCGGCTGGATGCGCACCGACTACGACGAGCTCGGCATTCCGTACGATCCGGCCGGCGTGCGCATCGACCGCTTTCTCGAGGGTCTCGCGATCGTGCGCAACTGCATGCGCGGCGAGGCGTTCTCCCACGACGGCACGCACTACACGATTCGCAACCACACCCCCACCCCGCGGGCGGTGCAACAACCGTGTCCGCCGGTGCTCATCGGCGCGGGTGGCAAGCGCATGCTCGGCATCGCCGCGCGCGAGGCCGACATCGTCGGCATCAACCCGTCGCTCGCCCCCGGTACCGTCGGCCCGGCCGTCATCAACGACATGTCGGTCGAGGCGTTCGAGGACAAAGTCGAGATCGTTCGCCGCGCGGCCGGTGAGCGCTTCGCGAACGTCGAGTTGAACGTGCGCGCTTTTCTCGTCAACGTGACGAACGATGCAAAATCCGCCCGTGACGGGCTCGCCGCGATGCTCGGCGTCGACCCGCGAATGGTCGCCGAATCACCGTTCGCACTCATCGGTTCGCCCGACGAACTCGTCGATCGCCTGCTCGAGCGGCGCGAACGGTTCGGTGTGAGTTACGTCATCGTCGGCGGTGACGACGTCGAGTCGTTCGCCCCGGTGGTGGCGGCCCTCGCCGGTCGCTGATCGCAGCGGGACGTCAGCGCGCCACTGCAGGCACGGAGAGACGACGCACGGGGCGGTCCCACCCGGGTTGACCCGTCGAGCGCGGGCTCGGCCACAGACCGGCGCCCATCTCCACCATGCCGTGGTGCGTGTTGTAGTCACCGAGCAGGTTGAGGAACGGCACTGCGTCGAAGGCGTCGGCGCCGCGCACTCCGCTGCCCTTCCACGCGCCGGTGGACAGCAATTCGAGAGCGACGACCGGACACACGGCGGTCTGCCACAGCACCGCCTGCGAACCGAAGTCGCGCATCGTCGTTTCGTTGTCGGCGACGTGGTACAGGTACACCTCGCGCGGTCGTCCGTCGTACGTGCCCTTCACCCACGTGCCGGCACAGGTGCGCCCGCGCATGAGATGGCCGATCTTCGCCGGGTTCGGCAGCACGGCGGCGAGCACGTCGCGCGGGGCGACCGACACGTCCCCGACCCGCACCCGCTCGGTGCTGTCGAGGCCGAGATAGGCGAACGTCTTCAACCAGTCGATGAACTCGGCGCCGAGGCTGTACTTGAACGTCACGCGGTTGCAGGCGATCTCGCGCGGAATCAGCAGCACTTCCTCGTGCTCGACGTTGACGCACTCCGAGGCGCCGATGCCGGCCGGGAAGTGGAACACCTCGGGCTCGCTGAAGCAGTCGGTGGTGAACAGGCCGCGGGACTTCTCCCACACGATCGGCGGGTTGAGACATTCCTCGATCGTCGTCCAGATCGAGAACGTCGGCGCGAAATCGAGACCGTCGACGGAGAGGTTCGATCCGTCGCGCACACCGATCTCGTCGATCTCGTCGAAGAGATGATCGGCGGCGTACCGGGCGAACACGTTGCTGAGGCCGGGCTCGACGCCCATGCCGACGAGGGCGAGCATGTCGCGCTCGCGCCACTTCGCGTCGGCTTCGAGCTGCGCGGCACCGAGCGGCACGCCGACCTCGTGGTAGGGGTTCGTCGGATGCGGCTTGCTGAGGTTCATCGCCATGTCGATGTACGTGCAGCACGATTCGAAGGCCGCCTCGAAGATCGAGTCGTTGAGTCGCGGATCACAGGCGTTGACGATGACGTCGGCCTTCATCGATCGCGCGAGCGCGACGATGTCGTCCTTCTTGCGGGCGTCGACGACGGCGGTGGAGAAGCGGGACGGGTCGTCGAGTTGCTTCAGTGCATCGATGCACGGCTGTTCGTTGATGTCGGCGAGCACGAACGACTCGAAGAAAGTACGGGTTTCGGCGATGGACGCCATGCTCGAGCCGACGCCACCGGCTCCGATTACGAGAATGCGGGACATTGTGGGGGATTTCCTTGTTCGACACGCAACGTTGCGTGACTGCGTTCAGCCTACCGCTGTGTTTTCGCGCGCCGTTAGCGTGATTTCGTGGGTTTGTGCGTCGTCGGAGACTTTGCATGGGACGTGCTCATTCGCACGAACAACCAACTGCTGAAGGGCGGCGACTCGTTCGGCGAAGTGATGCTCACTCCCGGCGGTAGTGCGGCAAATGTCGCAGTATGGTCACAACGTTGCGGACTCGACACGACGTTCATCGGCAAGGTCGGTCGTGATCGTCTCGGCGACCTCGCCCACGAAGATCTCGACCGCGAAGGTGTCAACCACCATCTCGTGCGCACCGATGCGCATCTCACCGGCAGCGTCGCCGTCTTCGTCGACAACACGGGCGAACGTTCGATGGTGTCGGGCCGCGGCGCCGACTTCTTTCTGCTCCCGCAGGAACTTCCCCGTCACGTCGTCATGCGCCACGACACGCTCCACCTCACGGGTTGGTCCTTCTTCACCGATCCGCCACGCACCGCGGCTCGCCTCGCCGCCGACATCGCCCGCGACACGGGCGCCAAGCTGTCGTTCGACCCCGCTTCGTTCCAGCTCATCGAAGAAATGGGTGTCGACACGTTCCTGTCGTGGATCCGCGACCTGCGCATCGCGGTGTTCCTCCCCAACTACGACGAGGGTCGCGTGCTCACCGGACTGCTCGAGCCCGGTGACATCGCCGCGCGGCTCGCCGAGATCTTCCCCGACGCAACGATCATCCTGAAGCTCGACGCCGAAGGCGCACTCGTGCACCACGAAGGTGAGCAGACGCTCATTCCCCCGGCGACGAACCACCTCGTCGATGCGACGGGCGCCGGCGACTCGTTTGCCGGCGCGTATCTCGCGCACGTCGCACGCCACGGCTCACCGATCGCCGCCGCGCGCTTCGCCACCCGCATCGCGGCGTGGGTCATCGAGCATCTCGGTTCGCGGCCCGCCGCCGATGCGCAACTCGTGCGCATCCTCGCCGATTCGACGAACTAGGCGTTCGCGGGTTCGGCGCTGCGCGCCATTCGTGCCGCGACGCGCTGCACCTTCTCGATGTGCGCAATCACCCGCTCGCGGGCCCTCTCGGCCTCGGCGTTGAGCCCGGTGATGTCGGCGATCTTCCAGTGGCGCATGACGACGGGCTCAAGGATTTGCTCGTGGTGGATGCGCAGGTCGTAGATACCCGCCTTGGCGATTTCGCGGGCGTGCTGTTCGAAGTTCGGGATGCCGATACCGGGCATCGTGAATCCGGTGACCGCTTTTTCGATGCCGAGCATCATGTCCGACGGCGTCACGTCGAGCGCCGCCGACGCCAGGTCGCGGTAGAAGAGGTAGTGCAGGTTCTCGTCGTTGCCGACGCGGTTCATCACCTCGAGACCCGCCGGGTCGTCGATGAGCTTGCCCGTGTTGCGGTGCGCGATACGCGTCGCGAGTTCCTGCATGCTCAGGTACGCGAGCGCCTGGAAGACGTCTTCGGGGCTCGGCACTTCACCGCCGCGCACCTGGTGCATGCGCGCACGCTCGAGCGCGACGGGATCGAGAGCACGTGTGACGACCAAGTAGTCGCGGATGACGATGGAGTGTCGCCCTTCCTCCGCCGTCCAGTTGCGGGCCCACTCGCCGTACGCGCTGTCGCCACCGAAGATCGTGTGGATGTCGCGCGTGTAGTACGGCAGGTTGTCCTCCGTCAGGAGGTTGACGAACAGCGATGCGCGCACCGCGTCGGGCAACTTCCACCCGCCGGGTCCGAAGTCGGAATCATCGGGCGACCATTCGGCGCCGGGTTCGAAGTCCTTGCCGCGGCTCCACGGCACGTACTCGTGCGGAAACCATTCCCTGGCGACACCCATGTGCCGCTCGTACAACTTCGCAGCCGTGGGTTCCAACTCGGCGAGCAACTCGAGCGGCGTCATGGCCGTCACCCTACAGAGTCGCGGCCCGCAACCTCGCCACGAGACGCTCGAGTGGGACGCGAAAATCGTCGAGCAATTCGATGCCTGCGGCGCGCAATCGCGCGTTGTCGAGTACCGAGTTCGTCGGACGCTTCGCCGGGCGGGGCGGAGTGAGTTCGCTCGTGAGCACCGGTTGCACGCGGGACGGATCGTCCCCCGCCGCCTCGAGCACTTCACAAGCGAACCGGTACCAACTCACCGCGCGCTGGTTCGTCACGTGCCAGATTCCGACACGGCGTTCGGTGACCAATCGCACAATCATCGCCGCGGCATCGTCGGCGAACGTCGGGTGTCCGACTTGGTCGGACACGAAGCGCAGCGGACCAGGAGTCGCTGCGAGTCGCAGGATCGTCTTCACCATGTTCGCCCCGTGGAATCCGCTCAACCACGACACGCGCACGACGGCATCGAGCTCCGGATCGGTGCTGCGCTCGGCGAGCAGTTTCGAGCGCCCGTACGCCGACTGCGGGTTCGGTGCGTCGGTCTCGACGTACGGCTCCGTCTTCGTGCCGTCGAAGACGTAGTCGGTGGAGATGACGTGCACGCTCGCACCGACCTCTCGCGCCGCCGCCACGACGTCGGCGGTCGCCGCGCCGTTCACACGGTTCGCCGTGTCGGGATCCGCCTCGCATGCGTCAACCGCGGTCCATGCGGCGGCATGCACGATCGTGTCGGGCCGGTGCGCGGCGACGACGCGTCGCACCGCTTCGCGGTCCGTGACGTCGAGCAGCGTGCGATCGGCGGCAACGACGTCGAGACCGCGGGCCCGCGCAACGTCGACGATCTCGTGGCCGAGCTGACCGGCCGCACCGGTGACGAGCAACTTCACGATCGGACTCGGGCGCGGATCACCGCCGCGTCTTCAGCGGCTCCCACCACCAACGGTTGTCGCGGTACCACTGCACGGTCTCGGCGAGCGCCTCGTCGAGGGTGCGGCGGCGCCTCCAACCGAGTGCGGTCACCTTCGCGATGTCGACCGAGTAGCGACGATCGTGGCCCTTGCGGTCGGTGACGTACTGCACGCTCGACTCGTCCTTGCCGAGCAGCGCGAGCAACTTGTCGACGAGCACGCGGTTGGCCGTTTCGTTGCCGGCACCGATGTTGTAGATCTCCCCCGCGATGCCCTTCTCGAGCACGAGATGCACTCCGGCGCAGTGGTCGTCGACGTGGATCCAGTCGCGCTCGTTCATGCCGTCTCCGTACAACGGAATCTTGCCGCCGTCGAGCAGGTTCGTCGTGAAGAGCGGAATCGCCTTCTCGGGGTACTGGTACGGACCGAAGTTGTTCGTGCAGCGCGTGACGACGACGGGCGTGCCGTGCGTCGTGTGGTACGACAACGCGACGAGGTCGCTTCCCGCCTTCGACGCCGAGTACGGCGAGCGCGGCTCGAGCGGATCGGTTTCCTTCGACGATCCGACCTCGACCGATCCGTACACCTCGTCGGTACCGATGTGCACGACCCGCGACACGCCGAGGCGGCGCGCCGCATCGACGACGACGTTCGTGCCGAAGCAGTTCGTGAGGATGAAGTCCTCACCGCTCTCGATGGAGCGATCGACGTGGCTTTCGGCGGCGAAGTGCACGACCCAGTCGTGACCCCTCATCGCCGCCTCGACGTCCTGCGGGTGGCAGATGTTGCCCTTCACGAACGAGTATCGCGGATCGTCGTCGACGTCCTTCAAGGTGGAGAGGTTGCCCGCGTACGTGAGCGCGTCGTACACCGTCACCGAATGGTCGGTGTTGCGCAGTACCCAGCGCACGTAGTTGCTGCCGATGAAACCGGCTCCGCCGGTGACGAAGATCTTCACGTCAGGTACGCATGCCCCAGTACGGGCGGCGCGACTCGGGGATCGCGTCGCGACCCGGGTTGTTCTGGTCGCGCTTCGAGAGCACCGGAGCGGCGATGCCCCAGTCGGCTTTCACCGCCGGGTCGTTCCACATGACGCCGAGTTCGTCGGCCGGGTTGTAGTAGCCGTCGACGAGGTACGTGATCGTCATGTCGGTGAGCGAGGCGAATCCGTGCGCAACTCCCGGCGGAATGAAGACGCCGCGGTGGTCGTGCGAGCCGTCGGCACGACGACCGAGGTCGATGACCTGCGTCGCGCCGTCGGTCGGCGATCCGACGCGCAGGTCGTGCAACACGACGCGGCACGTTCCGAACGGCACGTACCAGTAGTCGGCCTGGTGGAGGTGGTAATGCAAACCGACGACGGCGCCTGCCGTGCGGTCGCCGCGGTTCCCCTGGATCATTTCGCGGCCGAGCGGAAACCACTCGCGGCGGTACGTCTCGATGAAGATGCCGCGCTCGTCACCGTGCATCGCAGGGGTGACGATCTGCACTCCGGCGATGACGTTCGATTCGACGATGTCAGCCATCTACGACTCCAGTTCGACCTTCGAATCGTCGCCGAGCATCAAACGGAGCGCACGCGGACGTTGCTCGGAGGTATGCACCTCGACGTTGCGTCCGATGAGCGAGTCGGTGAGCTTCTTCACGTCGCGGATGGTGCTCCCGTCGAGAACGACGGAGTGCTCCATCTCCGCACCGACGACGCTGCAGCGGTTTCCGATCGACGTGTACGGCCCGATGTAGCTGTTCTCCACGCGGGCATCGGCGCCGATGATCGCCGGTCCGCGGATGCGCGAGCCGACGACCTTGGCTCCCTTCATGACGACGACGCGACCCTCGATTTGCGACGCGCTATCGACGTCGCCGTCGACGCGCGGCTCGAGCACCTCGAGTACGAGTCGGTTGCACTCGAGCAACGGGTCCTTCTTGCCGGTATCGATCCACCAACCCTGCAGGACTTCGTGACGCACCGGCTTGCCCTGTTCGATGAGCCACTGGATGGCATCGGTGATCTCGAGCTCACCGCGCGCCGACGGAGCAATGGCGCGCACCGCGTCGTGAATGGTCGGATCGAAGAGGTACACACCGACGAGCGCGAGATCCGACGGTGGATCCTGCGGCTTCTCGACGAGGCGCACGACGTGTCCGTCGCTCGTCACCTCGGCCACGCCGAACTGGCGCGGATCGTCGACGTGACACAGCAGAATTTGCGCAACCGGTGCCTGCGCACCGCCGCCCTTGCGTACGGCAGCGAACTCGGCGACGAACCGCTCGAGTCCCTGCTCGAGCATGTTGTCGCCGAGGTACATGACGAACTCGTCGTTGCCGAGGAACTCCTTGGCGATGAGCACGCAATGGGCGAGGCCGAGCGGGGCGTCCTGCGGGATGTACGTCACCGTCACGCCGAACTGCGAGCCGTCACCGACGGCCGCCATGATCTCGGCGCGGGTGTCGCCGACGATGATGCCGATGTCCTCGATGCCGGCACGGCGCATCGCCTCGATGCCGTAGAAGAGGATCGGCTTGTTCGCGATCGGGACGAGCTGCTTGGCGCTCGTGTGGGTGATGGGCCGCAGGCGTGTGCCGGCGCCGCCGGACAAGATGAGGCCCTTCATCGCGTTGCTCAGGCTAGTTGAGCGACCCCGAACTAGCGTCCTTTGCGTGCCCGGTTCGTATCTGCACGCATTCACCAAACCGTCGCGCACCGACTTCATCAGCCTCGTGCGCGGTGACGGCGCCCGCGTGTACGACGCCGGGGGTCGTGAGTACATCGACGCAATGGCGAGCCTGTGGTACTGCGCCGTCGGCCACGGTCGTCGCGAGATTGCCGACGCCGTTGCCCGCCAGATGACGACGCTCGAGAGCTACTCGAACTTCGACCCGTTCTCCACGGAGATCACCGATCACCTCGCGGATCGCATCGTCGGACTTGCGCCGATGCCCGACGCGCGCGTGTTCTTCTGCGGCAGCGGATCCGAGGCGGTCGACTCGGCGATGAAACTCGTTCGCCAGGCCCACGTTCTCGCCGGACGCCCGCAACGCACCGTCATCATTTCGCGGATGCGCGGTTACCACGGCACGAACTACGGCGGAACGAGCGCGCAGGGATTGCCACTGAACAAAGCGGGGTGGGGTCCGCTCGTCGGCGACGTCGAGCAGGTCGCCGCCGACGACATCGAAGCGTTGTCCGTCGCGATGGGCAAGCACGGCGAACGACTCGCCGCCGTGCTCATCGAGCCCGTGCAGGGAGCCGGTGGCGTGTATCCCCCGCCGCCCGGGTACCTGCAGTCGGTGCGCGAACTGTGCGACAAACACGGCGCGTACCTCATCTTCGACGAGGTGATCACCGCGTTCGGTCGTCTCGGCACGTGGTTCGGTGCGCAGTCGTTCGGTGTCGTCCCCGACGTACTGTGCTTTGCGAAGGCCGTGACGTCGGGATACGTGCCGCTCGGCGGCGTTCTCGTCGGTGCTCGCGTGCGCGAGGCACTCGAATCCGATCCCACGTTCATCCTGCGCCACGGCTACACGTACTCGGGTCACGCATCGGCGTGCGCCGCGGCAATGGCCAACCTCGACATTCTCGAACGCGAGGGTCTCCTCGCACGGGCGCTGCACATCGGCGCCCGCCTCGAGCGCGGTCTCACCGCGTTGCGCGACGACGGTCTCATCGCCGAAGTGCGCGGCGCGGGCGGCATGTGGGCCGCGGGGGTGTTGCCGCAGCACGACGCGCAGAAGATCCGCGACGTCGCACTCGCCAACGGAATCATCGTGCGCGGCATCGGCGCGGAGACGAACGCTTTCTGTCCCCCGCTCGTCATCACCGACGACGAGTTGTCTCGCGTGCTCGACGTCTACGCGGACGCGGTGATGCAGGCCGGGCGTTAGCCCGCCGGCCACCACCGACCGTCTTCGTCGACCCGCGCCCGCAGGCGCGAGATGAGCGAGCTCGTGTCGTGGCGACGACCGCCCGCGGCGGCGACCTCGGCGTAGTACCCGTCGATGATCCGCGTGACGGCGAGCTCCGCCCCGTTGCGCTGCGCCTCGTCGAAACAGATGCCGAGGTCCTTGCGCATCCACTCGACGGCAAAGCCGAAGTCGAACTTTCCGCGCACCATCGTCTTCGAGCGGTTCTCCATCTGCCACGACTGCGCTGCGCCCTTCGAGATGACCTCGACGACCGCATCGGGATCGAGCCCGGCACGCATCGCGAAGTCGAGCCCCTCGGCGAGACCCTGCACGGTTCCAGCGATGCAGATCTGGTTCACCATCTTCGTCAGTTGCCCGGCACCGGCACCGCCGAGTCGGATGCACGCCCGCGAGTACGCCGCGACGACGTCACGCACGACCGCAAAGTGCGCCTCGTCGTCCGCACCGCACATGACGGTGAGCGTGCCGTTCTCCGCGCCGGCCTGACCACCCGACACCGGCGCGTCGACGAAACCCACGCCGCGCTCGGCGCACCGTGCGCTCAACTCGCGCGCGAGACCCGCGGATGCCGTCGTGTGGTCGACGAGCACGGCACCGGGTTGCATCGTCGCGAGCACACCGTCGGCGCCGTACACGACGCTGCGCACGTCGTCGTCGTTACCGACGCAGAGCATGACGAGTTGCGCTTCTTTCGCCGCCATGGCCGGCGTCGGTGCATGCGCACCGCCGTGCTTGGCCACCCAGTCGACGGCTTTGGTCGCGGTGCGGTTGTAGACGGTGACGTCGTGTCCGGCGGCGGCGAGATGACGGGCCATGGGGGCGCCCATGACGCCGAGGCCGCAGAAGGCGATTTTCATGCCCGATCAAAGTACCGACGTCGCTCCCAGTCGGTGACCGACCGGTGGAACGACTGCCATTCGTGGCGTGCCGCGGTGAGGAGATGGTGATGAACGTCGTCGCCGAAGCACTCGCGAGCCGCGTCACTCGCCTCCCACGCGTCGATCGCTTCGCCGAGCGTGAACGGAACGCGCGGCAGGTCGTCGCGACCGTAGGCATTGCCGAGGACCTTCTCAGGCAGCGACAGTGCATGACGCACCCCGTACATGCCGGCGGCGATGATGCCGGCAAAGGCGAAGTACGAGTTCGCATCGGCCCCCGGCAGGCGGCACTCGACGCGCGTCGAATCGCCGTGGCCGACGACGCGGAAGCCGACGGTGCGGTTGTCGCCGCCCCACGCGACGGCCGTCGGCGCCCACGAACCGAGTTGGTAGCGCTTGTACGAATTCACGGTGGGCGCCCAGAGAATGGCGAACTCGCGTCCGAGGTGCACGAGCCCGGCGAGCCAATGGGCGAACATCCCCGTCGGATCGCCCGTGGGGTCGAGCGCGAACAACGAGTGCGGCTCCCCGGCTCGTTTCACGTCGCGCACGCTGCAGTGCACGTGGCACGACGACCCGGTTTCGGCGAAGTCGTACTTCGCCATGAACGTGACGCTGCGTCCGTGCAACGACGCGATTTCCTTCGTCGCGTGCTTGTACAGCAGGTTGCGATCGGCCATCGCCAACGCATCGGTGAAGGCGAGGTTGATCTCGTGCTGACCGCGTCCCGCTTCGCCCTTCGAGTACTCGACGGGAATTCCCGCCGCCTCGAGACCGCGCCGAATGTCACCGATGACGTACTCGTCGCGGGTGGTCTGCAGAATTTGGTAGTCCTGCAGGAACGGGGCGTGCGGCTCGAGATTTTCGTAGCCCTTTTCGTGCGCTTCCTCGACGCTGTCGCGGAACAGGAAGAACTCGATCTCGCTGCCGACCATCGGTGCAAGTCCCTGCGCCGCGGCCCGTGCGACGACGTCGCGCAACACCTGTCGCGGGCTCACGGCGATCGGTTCGTTGGTGCCCGGGTGCAACAGGTCGCACAGCACGACGGCCGTGCGCGGCACCCACGGCGTGATGCGCAGAGTGGAGAAGTCGGCACGCGCCACCATGTCGCCGTACCCCAGGTCGTACGACGCGAAGCGGTACCCCGGCACCGCGTTGTCGTCCATGTCGGTGGCGATGAGGTAGTCGCAGTTCTCCGTGCCGTGCTCGGCGACGTGTTCGAGGAAGAAGCGTCCGGTCGTGCGCTTGCCGACGAGACGACCCTGGAGGTCGCCGAATGCCATGACGACGGTGTCGATGTCGCCGCGCTCGATGAGCGTGGCGATTTCCGTTCGGGTCGGCTGCACGGCCATACCCGAGGTTCTACTTCTTCTTTGCCGCTGCCTTCGCGGTGGCGGCCGGCTTCTTTGCCGGGGCCTTCGCCACCGCCTTCGCGGGGGCCTTCGCCGGTGTCTTCGATGCGGCCACCTTGGCGACGGTGGCTTTCGCTTCAACCTTTGCCGCCTTGCCCGTCACCTTGAGCACGCCGCGCTCGAGGGCCTGGTCGAGGAATCGCGTGGCCTCCTCGGTCGAGCACTTCTTCGACGGTGCGATTTCGGAGATGAGGTTGAGTCGGGCCCGGTCGTACATCGTCTTTTCCGCCGCCGACAACTGGTTCTCGCGGTCGCGCGCAGCAAGGTTGCGCACGACTTCGGCGACCTGGTACACGTCACCGCTCTTCAGTTTTTCCTGGTGGTTCTTGAACCGTCGCGACCAGTTCGCCGGCACGCGGGGGTCGGGCTTCGAGAGCACGTCGACGAGGTCCTGCAACTCGCTCGCCGACACGGGCGGGCGGATGCCGAGGTCGTGGGCCTTGGCCGTGGGAACCGACAGCGTCATCCCCTTGCCGCTCATGTCCTTCATCACGGACTCGAGAATGAGGTACTCCTGTACGACGTCGAAAGCTCGCATCCGCTTGACGCCCTTCACGATGCATGCGCCGTGCTGCGGATAGATGACGGTGTCACCCTTCTTGAACTTCTTGATCGCCACGCGGTCCTCCGGGGAAATGGTCGCTTCAGGCTAGGGCGTCGCTTTCGTTCCGCCTGTGTCGCGGCACATCGCTGCCGTAATGGGCACGCACACACGACTCTGGCGCCCCCGGCAGGAGTCGAACCTGCAACCTACGGATTAGAAGTCCGTTGCTCTCTCCGGTTGAGCTACGGGGGCCCGGTGACGTCGGCACGGCGGGTGTGATGCCGTCGTCCGTGTCGACCCTTCACGGTAGGGCGACACCGGCTCGTCCGCGACCGATCGCCCAAGACTCCGCCTGTGCCGCACATCCCGTGCGGCACAGGCATCGTGGCTATTCCACCGAGCACGTGACCGCACGACGCATCGGCGTATGTGTCAGTTGTATGACGGGTCAGCGCGCCACTTTGGTACCGAATCGTCACGACGTAAGTGATGCACGTCGCCTTTACGTCCCGTACACATGAGTCAACCCCCGATGACACTCGTCACCGGTGACCCCGAAGCTCCGGACCGAAAGCCGGAAAGAAACAAGGAGGAATACCCGCAATGGAATCCACTCTCGATGTCCTCGGCTTGCCGCTGGACAGCGCGAATCACGAGCTGGTGTACAACGCGTTCTCCTTCGCCGTCGCGGCGATGGGCATCGCGTTCGTGTACTTCCTCGTGTCGCGCTACCGCGTCTCGCCGAACTACCGCAGTGCCGTCACGATGTCGGCGATGATCTGCGGTATCGCCGCATACCACTACTGGAGAATCTTCGGCACGCTCGCCGACGGCAAGACGTGGAACGAGGGCTATCGCTACGCCGACTGGCTGCTCACCGTGCCTCTGCTCGTCGCCGAACTCGTCGTCGTCTCCGGCGCCTCGAAGGAAGTGGCTCGCAAGTCGACACCGCGACTCGTCATCGCCGCGCTGCTCATGGTCGCCACGGGATACCCGGGCGAGACCGCAGCCGACGGTTCGAGCGCACGTGCCGTCTGGGGAATCATCTCCAGCCTCTTCATGCTCTACGTGCTGTACGAGCTCTTCGCCGGTGACATCGGCAAGGCGATGCGCAGCCAGACAGGCGACGTGGGCAAGAAGCTGAACAACCTGCGCTACCTGCTGCTGTTCACCTGGGGTGTGTACCCGATCGCCTACATCCTCGGCGACCAGGAGAGCTGGCTGTCGAAGACTCTCGGTCTCAGCGAGACCGGTGCCACGACGGCGATTCAGGTCGGCTACACGATTGCCGACGTGCTCGCCAAGCCCGGTTACGGCCTCATCATCCTCAGCATTGCGCTGGCACGTTCGGCATCCGAGGGATACCGCGCGGCGTAACGCCAACGCATCCGTATTCCGAAAGGCCCCGGTCGCATGACCGGGGCCTTTCTCTTTGTCCCGAAGCGGTCGCGCGACTTACCGCGAGCGTGTTTGTGAGACAGTGACCACCCGAGCGCGACGTGAAATTACGCGCGGCGGCGCAGTAGCGCGTGGCGCAGGAAGTTCAGCGACGAGATGACCGACAACTCGCGCATCATCTTCCGCTCGCCGGGAAGCATCACCGTTCCCGTCTCGACGCTGCCGTCGGGGAACGCGATCGCCATGCACAACGTGCCCACCTTGCGACCGTCCTGTTCGGCGGGTCCGGCCACGCCGGTGAGCGCGAGACCGACGTCGGCGCCGACGACACGACGAATCTCGCTCGCCATCGTGCGCGCCGTTTCCTCGTTGACGACCGGCCCCGGCGTGACGTTGAGAAGTTCGAACTTCACGTCGCTCGCGTACGCGACGACGCCACCGCGTACGACGTCGCTTGCACCCGGAGTCGCCGTGAGTCGTCCGGCAACGAGCCCACCCGTCACCGATTCGGCGACACCGATGGTGAGGCCCCGCGTGCGCAGCATGTCGAGCACGACGGTTTCCATCGTGTCGTCGTTGACGCCGAACACGAGCTCGCCGACGACGGCGCGCACACGGCTGTCCCACGCGTCGAGCAACGAGTCGACCTCGGCACGAGTTGCGGCCTTCGCGGTGAGGCGCACTTTGATGCCCTCCCAGCCGCTCGCGAGGAACGCGAGCGTCGGGTTGCCGATGCCGTCGAGTTCGTCGATGATTCCCTGCAACTTCTCGTTGAGACCGCTCTCGCTCTCGCCCCACGTGCGCAACACGCGACTGGCGATGGCCGACGTGTCGCCGCTGCGGGCGCGCAGATCGGGCAGGATCGCCCGCTCGAACATCTCGTACAGCTCCCACGGCACCCCGGGCACGGCGTACACGACTTTCTCCCCCACCGGGCACACGAGCCCCGGGGCGGTGCCGCGCTTCTGCTCGATGATCGATGCCCCGCGCGGCACCATTGCCTGGCGCAGGTTGTTGTCGCTCATCGTGCGACCGCGCCCGGCGAACATCTTCGCGATGACGTCGGCAATCTCCGGGTGAAACTCGAGCTCGACGCCCATCACCTCGGCGATCGCCTCGCGCGTGATGTCGTCGTGCGTCGGACCCAGTCCGCCGCACACGATGACCGCGTCCGCCTCGGCGAGCCGCGAGCGCAAGGCGGCGACGATGCGTGCCTGGTTGTCCCCGACCTTCACCTGTTGGAGCGAGTCGATGCCGGCGGCGGCGAGTTGTTCTCCGAGCCACGCCGAGTTCGAGTCGATGATCTGACCGAGCAGCAACTCGGTGCCGACGGCGACGACGTCACACCGCATGCGGTCGACCCCGACGACCCGCCACCGCTCCCCATGCGTACTGCACACCGCTGAGCACGGTGAGTCCGACGGCGAGCCACAACAGCGACGACCACACCCAGCGTTGGTCGAACGTGACCGGCATGAGTGCGAACCCGACGGCGAGCTGCTGGCTGAGCGTCTTCACCTTCGCCGTGCGGCTCGCCGGCACCGACACTCCCTTCGAACCGACGACGACGCGGTAGATGCTCACGCTGATCTCGCGCACCGCGATGATGACGACGGGCAGCAACCAGAACACGCCGCGGCTGACGAGCGTGAACATCGCACCGAGGACGAGCACCTTGTCGGCGAGCGGATCGAGGAATGCACCGCTGCGCGTGATGCCGTGGCGGCGTGCGAGATATCCGTCGAGACTGTCGCTGGCGCACAACACGAACCACACACCGAGCGCCACCCACGAGCCGCCCGGATCGACGGGAATGATCGCAAAGAGCAGCGGCGAGGCGACGATGCGACCGACGGTGACCGCGTTCGCCCAGGTGACGAGGGCGTTGGGATCAACGGCCATCGATGCGTCCTCCCTCGGCGACGAGGTCGGGGCCGTACGCGTCGGCGATGACGACGTCGACGAACGAGCCGGCAACGAGCGACTCGGCGACGTGGATGACGCCGTCAATGTGCGGTGCTTCACGGTGGCTGCGGGCCACACCGGGCTCGTCGACGAGCACGCGCACGGTCGTGCCGATGAGCGCGTCACGGCGCAGCGCCGTGATGTCGTCCTGCATCGAGCGCAACTCGGCGATTCGCTCGTTCATGAGCGCGGCGGGAACCTGGTCGGGAAGGTCGGCCGCGTACGTTCCGTCCTCGCGGCTGTACGAGAAGAAACCGCACCAGTCGAGCTGTGCCTCGCGAACGAAGTCGAGCAGCTCATCGTGGTCGTCCTCCGTCTCGCCCGGGTAGCCGACGATGAAGTTGCTGCGGAAGGTCGCATCGGGTGCGACCGTGCGGATGTCGGCGATGCGGCGCAGGAAACGCTCGCCGTCGCCCCATCGCCGCATGCGGCGCAGGTGCGGCTTCGACACGTGCTGCAACGACAAGTCGAAGTACGGCACGCCCGTGGCAAGGATCGCCTCGATGAGTTCGTCCGACAGATCGCTCGGATACAGGTACAACAACCGCGTCCACGGCACGCGCGCCGACACTGCATTGACGAGCCCGACGATCGAGCCGGCGCCGAGTTCGTCCGGACGGTCCTTGCCGTAACTGGCGAGATCCTGGGCGACGAGCACGATCTCCTTCGCACCGAGCTCGTCGACCTCGCGCAGGATCGCGTCGACGTCGCGACTGCGCTGCGGTCCGCGGAACGACGGAATCGCGCAAAAGCCGCACGTGCGGTCGCAACCCTCGGCGATCTTCACGTACGCCCACGGCGAACGCGAAGCGGGACGGGGCAGGTTGAGCAGGTCGAACGACGGCACGGCGGGCTTGCGTCCGATGCTCACGGGCGTCGACGGCAACCCGGCGGTCATCACGTCGAGGGCGACACCGAAGCCGGCGATCTGGTCGGCCTCCGGCAGGTGCGCGCGCAGCTCGTCGCCGTAGCGCTCCGCCATGCATCCCGTGACGATGAGCTTGCTGCCGGCTTTGCGGCGCTCGCTGAGGGCGAGCACGGTGTCGATGCTCTCGCGGCGGGCGTCCTCGATGAACGCACAGGTGTTCACGACGACGACGTCTGCGGCCGTGTCATCGTCGGATTCGACGAGCCCCTGGCTGCGCAGAACGCCGATGAGTTTGTCCGAATCCACCTCGTTCTTCGGACAACCGAGAGTCTCGACATAGAACGTCCCGGCCACGACCGATGAGGCTACCGAAGCATGCGTTCGCGAGCCCGTGATGACCGCACGAAGGGACCGTCCACGACGTCGCGTTAGCGTCGCGAGCGGAGGTGTACGAGTTCCTGGTGGGCTTCACCGTCTTCAAAACGGCTGGGACGACGCACGTCGTTCGGCGGGTTCGATTCCCGTCCACCTCCGCCATCACTTACGGCGTCACCTACGACGCCGATTACACATCGGGCGCGACGCCGATGGCGGCGCCCGCCACTCGCAGGTCGCCGTTGCGACGCGTCACACCCGCTGCATCAAGCGCTTCGGCGAGCGGCACCGCATGCTTGCGCGTGATACCGAGTCGCTCGCGCAGGTGCGCCACGGTGAAGCCGGTCGGTGAAGCAGCGAGCAGCGCGCGCACGACGGGTACGAGTCCGTCGATGACGCTGCGGTGAAAGGCAATACCACCGCACTCGACGATCTCGCCGCGGGCGACGAGCCTTCGCGCCGCCGCCCTGTCGAGTGACGCAGCCGACGGACCGGTGACACCCGCACTGCGCACGACGTCGGCAACCCGCCGCTCGGCATCGTCGAGGTCGTCACCACGGCGCACGACGCCGTGGGACAACGTCCATCCCTGCGCGGCACGGTGCTCGACCATGTCGCGCACGACGGCGCGCTCGTGGTCGTCGAGCGCGCCGAGTTCGATGCTTCCGTCGCGTTCGAGTCGCCGCTCGATGGCCGCGCGCACGTCGTCGACAACCACGGGGTCGACGATCCACTCGCCGACGTTCGCGGTGACGTGGCGCATCGTTCGACGCCGTTCGTCGGCCGCGCGCCGCCACACGTCGGGTCGCGCCGTACCGGGATCCACCTCGAGGATGACTCCGCCACCGACCGTTGCATTGCGACCGCTGTCGCGAATGATCACCCGGTCTCCGGGCCGCAGTGCGAGTGCCTCGGTGACGCGCAGCGTCACGTTCTCCGTGTCGGCATCCCCCGCGACGCTGCGTCGTTGCGTCACGCGCACCGGCAGGGCTGCCGTGCCGACGTGGAGCATGAGACTGCCCCGACCCGACGTCGGCGGCTCGTCGATCAACCACCTGAGCGCTGCCGCGAACCGCGTCGTTGGCCACCACGTTCCGGGAACGACGAGCACGTCACCGCGACCGATGTCGTCGGCGGCGACGTCGGCGAGATTGACCGCACACCGGTGACGTGGGGTGAGCGAGTCGTGCACCGATCCGCGGTGTTCGACGTCCCGCACCCGCACCTCGCGGCCCGTGCGCACGACGCTGAGCGTGTCACCACGCGACAGCGGCCCGTCGCGCAGCGTTCCCGTGACGACGGTCCCTGCGCCGGCGATGACGAACGAGCGGTCGACGAACAGCCGCGGCGTACTGATTCGATCGTCTGCCGGCGCCGAGGACTCGGCAGCGACGAGCCGGGCCAGGGTTGCGGCGAGAGCGTCGATTCCACGACCGTCGCGCGCCGACGTGGCAACGACCGGTGCATTCATCCACGGTGTCGTCGCGAGACGAGCCCGGATGTGCGCCGTTCGTGATTCGACGATCGGTGCCGTGCCACCGCCGTCGAGTGCGTTCTCGTCGTCGCACTTCGTGAGCGCCACGACGAGGTGCGGAACCGCGAGCAACTCGGCAATCGCGAGGTGTTCCTCGCTCTGGGGTCGCAGCCCCTCGTGCACGTCGACGACGAGCAGCACGACGTCGGCCGCCCACACTCCCGCGACCATCGTGCGCACGAGATCCCCGTGGCCGGGAACGTCGACGAACTCGAGCTCCACCGTCGCATCGCCGGTTCGTGGATCCGTGACGACGACGTCCCGGAAGGCAAAACCGAGGTCGAGCGTCATGCCACGACGCTTTTCCTCGGCAAAGCGATCGGGATCGGTTCCCGTCAGAGCACGCACGAGTGCGGACTTCCCGTGGTCGACGTGACCGGCCGTGGCGATGATCGCCATCGTTGCGTCGTGTCCTACGCGTGGGCCGCGTCGATGAGCGCGGCAGTGATCACCTCGTCGTCGAGCGGCGAGACGCTGCGCAGATCGAGCAGCGTCAACGACCCCTCGACGCGCGCGACGACGGGCGGTCGATGTCTGCGCAGGCGTGCGGTGACGTCACCGTCGACGCACACGGCGCGCGAGGTCATCCGTGCCGAGGGTGCCGATCCGGCCCCGGGCAACGACGACGTTTCCACCACCCGCGCATTCGGCACGCAGGCGGCGATCGCCGCGGCGCGCCGCTGCAGTTCCTCGACGCTCGTCGTCACCATCGCCCAGAACGGCACGTCGGTGTGCGCAGTGCGCCCGACGTACGTGAGTAAGACGTCCTGCAGATCGCGCATTACCTGCGCACCGGGACGCAACGCCCGCATGAGCGGATGTTTCGCGCATGCCCGCACCAGATCGGCACGACCGGCAATGATTCCGCACTGCGGACCGCCGAGCAGCTTGTCGCCGGAGAACGTCACGAGCGCGGCACCGTCATCGATCGCCTGGCGCACGGCGGGTTCACCCGCGAGCCACGACGGCACGGAGAAACCCTGCGTCGTCAGCCACGGACACGACGCATCGAGCAGACCCGAACCGACGTCGACGACGACGGGTACACCGACCGCAACGACGTCGGCGAGTGCCGGACCGTCGACGAATCCCGACATTGCGAAGTTCGACGGATGGATGCGCATGACGAGGGCAACCTCGGCGCGCACCTTTGCGTAGTCGTCGGCCCGCGTCTTGTTCGTCGTGCCGACGTCGACGAGTCGCGCACCCGACTGCTCGATCACCTCGGGAATGCGAAAGCCACCGCCGATCTCCACGCTCTCCCCGCGCGACACCGCGATGCCCTTGCCGTCACCGGCGAGGGCCGCGGCAACGAGCATGACGGCCGCGGCGTTGTTGTTCACGACGACGGCATCCTCGGCACCCACCAGGATGCGCAGCAGTTCGGCGATCGGGGTGTGGCGTGAACCGCGCCCACCCGAGGCGATGTCGAACTCGACGTTGCTCGCCCGAAAACCGCCGCGACGACGCGCACCCCACGCACCCACGGGAGCGCGACCGAGGTTCGTGTGCAGCAGCACACCCGTCGCATTGACGACGTCATCGACGAGAGAGTCGGCGAGTTCCCGCGCCAGCGCCACCGCACCGGCGCGAACGTCGCCGCCCGCGGCAATCGCGCGGCGGGCGCAATCGACGAGGAGAGCGTGCGCCAACGGCACCTCGGCGGACACCTCGCGGGCCAGCGCGTCGACCGACATCGGGCGTGGTGTATCGACCGATGCCATCGTTGCGCAGGCTACTAATCTGCCCCCATGACGCAGCCCGGCACCGCGGACGCACCGCTGCGGCTCACCGAGTGGACCTCGTGCGGTGGTTGCGCGGCGAAATTCGGCGCCACTCTGCTCTCCGAGCTCGTCGCCGAACTGCCCGAAGACTCCGACTCCGCACTGCTCGTCGGACTCGCCCCCTTCGACGATGCCGCGGTGTACCAACTCACCGGCGACATTGCGCTAGTGAGCACGACCGACTTCTTTCCGCCGCTCGTCGACGACCCGGACGACTTCGGCGCCATTGCCGCCGCCAATGCCTGCAGCGACGTTTTCGCGATGGGTGGCGACGTCGTGCTCGCCGTGAACATCGCCGCATTCCCCGAACATTTTCCTCGCGAGGCGATCGCGGCGATCTTCGCTGCCGCATCACGAGTCGTCACGGAGGCCGGCGGGCGCATCGCCGGCGGGCACACCATCCGCAACCCCGAGCCGATCTTCGGCCTCGCGGTGCAGGGTGTCGTGCACCCGCAGCGCATCTTCCGCAAGTCGGGGGCGCGACCCGGCGATCGCGCCGTGCTGTCGAAGCCGCTCGGCTCGGGTCTCGTCACCGCCGCCGGCACCGACGCGGAAAAGAAGGCGGCGATCGCCGTCATGCGCACGGTGAACCGCGCGGCCGCCGAGGCGCTGCGCGCACTCGGTGACGACGTCCACGCCGTCACCGACGTCACCGGTTACGGCCTCGCCGGCCACGGCTGGGAGATGGCCGACCGTTCGGGCGTGCGGCTCGTCGTTCGCGCCGACTCACTTGCAACGTACGACGGCGCGCGGCGCATCGCCGCCGAAGGACGTCGCACCGGTGGTGATCCGCGCAACCGTGCGTACGTCGGTGATCGCTTCACGACGACACGCAGCGACGACGACGTCGCCTTGCTCATGGATCCGCAGACGTCGGGTGGTCTGCTCGCCGCGGTGGCACCCCAGCGCATCGCCGACATCGTCGGTGTGGCGGGATTCGTCGAGATCGGCGAATTCGTCGCCGGTGAACGCGGCGTCGAGTTGATCTAGTCGCGCCGTAACGCGTCAGCTGCCGCGTTGCATCTGGTCGAGTTCCTCGACCGTCATGAGCACTTCGCGCGGCTTGGAACCCTCCGACGGACCGACGACACCGCGCTGTTCGAGCAGATCCATGAGGCGACCGGCACGGGCGAAGCCCACCTTCAACTTGCGCTGCAGCATCGACGTGCTGCCGATCTGCGAGCGCACGACGAGATCGATCGCGTGGCGCAACAACTCGTCGTCGTCCTCGTCACCCGTGCTGCCACCGGGCAAGCCGGCGACTTCGGCCGCTTCTCCGCCGCCTTCGACACCGCTCACGTACTGCGGCTCGGGGGCCTGGCGCTTCCAGTGCGCCGCCACCTTGCGCACCTCGCCCTCACCGACCCACGCCGACTGCACGCGCTGGGCGACGTTCGTGTTGCCGGGCAACAGCAACATGTCACCCTTGCCGACGAGCTTCTCGGCGCCGGGCTGGTCGAGGATGACGCGGCTGTCGGTGAGGCTCGACACGGCAAAGGCCATGCGGGCGGGGATGTTCGCCTTGATGACGCCGGTGATGACGTTGACGCTCGGACGCTGCGTGGCGACGATGAGGTGGATGCCGACCGCGCGAGCCTTCTGCGCGATGCGGGTGATGCACTCTTCGACGTCGCGTGCCGCGACCATCATGAGGTCGTTCAACTCGTCAACGACGACGAGCACGTACGGCATGCGCTCGAAACGCTTCGTCGACGATTCGGCATCGGATTCCGATTCGTCGTTCAACTCACCGCGGTCGTACGCGGCGTTGTAACCGGCGATGTCACGGAAGCCCGCTTCGACGAGCACGTCGTAGCGCCGCTCCATTTCCTTCACTGCCCAGCCGAGAGCGTTGGCGGCCTTCTTCGGATTGGTGACGGGCTGCGTGAGCAGATGCGGCAGCAGCGCGTACTGCCCCATCTCCACCTGCTTCGGGTCGATGAGGATGAGGCGCACCTGCTCGGGGGTCGTGCGCATGAGCAGCGACGTGATGATGCAGTTGAGCACGCTCGACTTGCCCGCACCCGTCGCGCCGGCGATGAGCAAGTGTGGCGTGGTGGCGATGTTGAGGAACACGGGTCGCCCGGCGATGTCCTTGCCGACGGCGACGTCGAGCGGATGCTGCGCCGACTTCGCCTCGGGGCTCGTGAGCAGGTCGCCGAGCGAGACGAGATCGCGAGTTTCGTTCGGCACCTCGATACCGATCGCCGACCGACCGGGAATCGGCGCGAGGATTCGTACGTCGGTGGCGGCCATCGTGTACGCGATGTCCTTCGACAGCGACGTCACGCGCGCCACCTTCACGCCGTCACCGAGCGACAACTCGTAGCGCGTCACCGTCGGGCCGCGCGTGTACCCGACGAGCTCGGTGTCGACGCCGTGCGAGGACAACGCGTTGACGAGCGACTCTCCGCGCTCCTCCACCGACGACTCGTTGGCCCGCTTGTTGCTCGACAACACGAGCATGTCCATCGGCGGCAACGACCACGATGACGGCTTGGCTGCGGGTCCGAGCGGCATCTGCTGCTGCTCGCCCCGCACGGGAGTCGAACGTGCAGGAGCCGCTGCCGGCGTCTCGGCAGCGCGTTGACGACGACGGCGCGGTCGCGGCTTCTCTTCGCTGGCGTCAGCGTCCTCGTCTTCTGCCTCTTCGTCGGTATCTGCTTCGTCGTCTGACTCGTCGTCTTCCTCGTCGCCGCCGTACTGAGCATGATCGTAAAAGGACGGACTTCCGTCGCTTCGTTCATCACCTCGTTCATCGCGACCGTCGCCGTGACCGCCTTCGCGGTACGTGCGCATCGCATCGTCGATGCGACCGACCGAGCCGGTGAACATGCGCGCCAACTCGGGCAGGGAACGACCCGAGGCGAGCATGAGACCGAGCAACGCAACGGCACTCAGCGTGATGAGCGCACCGACGGGACTGATCGAACTCACGAGCGGCTGACCGACGAGCCATCCGAACCAGCCACCCGCCGACTCGAGCGCATCGAGACTCACCGACACGTCACCGGCGAGAAACACGTGCATCAACCCGAGCAGCGCCACGGCAACGACGAGCGAGCCGACGCTCAAACGCACCCGGTGGGCGACGCTGATCCGCTTCAGCAGTGCAACGCCGAGCCCGAGGCACAGCAGCGGAAATGCGTACCGGCCGAGGCCGAGGGTCCAGCGCAAGCCGAGGTCGAGTCCACGGCCGACGGGGCCCGTGACGTGCACGTACACCGAGAGCACGAGCAACAGGCCGAGCACGATGAGACCGAGGCCGCCGAATTCATGTGCCCTCTCGGCGAGCATCGGGCGCAGCACCGACTCGCGCCGCACGACACGGAAGGTCGTGGGCGACTCTGCATCCACGGGGGTGGAATCGTCGGGAACACCTCTCGGCGCGCGGGGGCGGCGCGTCGCGGGGCGCTTTTTCGGCGCTGCCGGCACGGGGCAACCGTACCAATGCGGCGCACCGCGATCGGGGACTACCTCGTCAGACGATGACGTACGGCGCGGGGATTTCCCCGTCGCGCTGCAGACCCTCGCGGCTGAGCACGACGCAGTCACCGTCTTCACAGATGAGCGTGCGCTCGCGCGGCACTCCCATGATCACACCCAACTCGGCGTTGGCCACCATGTGTCGGTATTCGCCGTGAATCGGCACGAACCACTCGGGCTGGGCGATGCTCAGGTACATCTTCAGGTCTTCGGCCTGGGCGTGGCCCGTCGCGTGCACGTCGGCGATACCCGAGTGCACGACGGTGACGCCCCGACGCAACAGCGAGTCGATCACTGCGTTCACGTTCTGCTCGTTGCCCGGAATCGCGTGGCTGGAGAAGATGACCGTGTCGCGCTCGCCCACCGTGAGGAACCGTCGGTCACCCTTGGCCAGCTGACTGAGCGCCGACATCGCTTCACCCTGCGACCCGGTGGAGATGACGCACACCTCGTCGGGGTCGTAGTCGTCGAGCTCGTCGGCCGACACGAGGTGGTTGTCGGGAATGTGCAGCACGCCGAGCTCGCGCGCCAGGCGGATGTTGTTCACCATCGAGCGTCCGAGTGGAACGACGACGCGACCCGCGTCGATCGCCGCGTCGGCCACCTGCTGCACGCGGTGGATGTGGCTGGCGAACGATGCGGTGATGATCCGCTGGTCGCGATGCTCGTTGAACAGCGCACGCAGCACCGCCCCCACCGACTTCTCCGACGGTGCGTGCCCGTGCTCGCCGGCATTCGTCGAGTCGAGCATGAGCAGCCGGATGCCCTCGTTGCTCGCCAGCGATCCGATGCGTGCAAGGTTCGTGCGCCGGTCGTCGACCGGAGTGAGGTCGAGCTTGAAGTCGCCCGAGTGCAAGATGATGCCGCGCGGCGTGTGCACGGCGATGGCGTGCGCATGCGGAACCGAGTGGGTGACGGCGATGAACTCGACGTCGAAGGGGCCGATGTGGCGCCGATCACCGTCGTTCACGGCGACGAACTCGGTGCGCTTCGCCAGTCCCGCCTCGGCGATGCGGTTGCGGGCCAAGCCGAGGGTGAGCGCCGAGCCGAACAACGGAAACTTCGCATCGCGCAACAGGTACTGCAGCGCGCCGACGTGGTCTTCGTGGCCGTGCGTGGCGATGCAACCGACGATGCGATCCTTGCGTTCGAGCAACCACGAGAAGTCGGGAATGATGATGTCGCCCTCTTCGGCCATTCCGAGTTTCGGGAACATCAACCCGCAATCGATGAGCAAAATCGAGCCGTCGAGTTCGAGCGCCATGCAGTTGCGCCCGATTTCGCCGAGCCCACCGAGGAACACGACGCGCACGTCACCCTTGGCCACCTTCGCGCGGGGCGCGACGAGTTCGCGCTGCGGCTTGTTGTGACCGGAGCGCTTCATCGGGTCGGGGCGTTCGGCACGAGCCTTCTGTTTGGCTCGCTGATTGGGGCGCTGCTTCGAGCGTGACTGCGTCACGAAATGCTCACCGCGAACTCACGAACGCCGTGCGGCGACGAGGTTCGCCATCACCTCGGCAGCCCGTTGCGCGAGTCCCGCCGGCGGCGGCCCCATCGGCAGGCGCGCCTCGCCGACGTTGAGCCCCAGATGGTTCATCATCACCTTCGTCGGAATCGGGTTCGGCGCATCGTCGCCGGTTTCGTAGGCGAAGCTCTCGAGCAGTCGCGCGTTCACCGCGCGCGCACCGGCGGTGTCGCCGCGTTCCCACTTGGCGAACATTTCCTGATGATCGACTCCGCTCCAGTGCGTCGCCACCCCGATGACCGCGCTCGCCCCGATCGACATCAGCGGCAACGTCAAGCCGTCGTCACCGGAGATGAGTTCGAACGACGTCGGCACCATCGTCAAGAGGCGCGCACTCTCCGCCGGGTTGCCGGCGGCGTCCTTCAATGCGAGGACGTTCTTCACCTCGTTGGCGAGGCGCGCCAACGTCGAGGTCGCGATCTTGCGCCCGGTGCGCGCGGGAATGTCGTACACGACGACGGGCAGGTTCGTCGCCGCCGCCATCGCCCGCAGGTGCGCCTCGATCCCCGCCTGCGACGGCCGGTTGTAATACGGCCCCACGGCGAGAACTCCCGCCACGCCGAGCTTCGTCGCTTCTTTCGTGAGATGCACCGAATGCGCGGTGTCGTTCGAGCCCGTGCCGGCAATGACGGGGATCGTCAC
>JBIIDI010000008.1:0-25518 GCA_044238425.1 Ilumatobacteraceae bacterium | reverse complement strand
ACCTTACGACGCAAGGGGGAATCACGTGAAAAACGCACTCGTCACAGGTGCGGCCGGAGGTTTGGGCCGCGTCATCGCCGATCAACTCGCCGACGAAGGCTGGGCCGTCGGACTTCTCGACCTCAGCGCAGATGGAATTCGCAAGGCGGGCCCGTTGAAGCCGAACTGCGTCGCCATCTCCTGCGACGTCGGCAACCCCGCTTCCGTCGAGGCAGCACTGAACGAATACGGCAAGGTGCCCGAATTGCTGGTGAACAACGCCGGCATCGTGCGCTTCGGACCGCTCATCGACCTTTCGCAGGACGACTTCGATCTCGTCATCCGCGTCAACCTCGTCGGCGCCTTCACGATGGCGCAGGCATGCGCCAAGCGCGTGGTTGCCGCCGGGTCGCGCAGCGTCATCATCAACGTCACGTCGATGAACGGCATCGTGCCCGGTCCGAACAGCGGTGCCTACACCTCGGCAAAGGCGGGGCTTGCGTTGCTCACCAAACAGATGGCCGTTGAATGGGGCCCGCTCGGTATCCGCGTCAACGCGATCGCACCGGGTCTCATGGATGCGGGAATGAGCAACGCCATTCACGCCGACCAGGAAATTCGCAAGTCGCGTGAGGCGAAGATTCCCGCCCGTCGGCTCGGTCAAGCCACGGACATCTCGAACCTCGTGTCGTTCCTCGCCTCGGACAAGGCGTCGTACATCACGGGTGAGAACATCCTCGTCGACGGTGGCATCACGATGAGCGTGCTCACGATGCTTCCGCGACCGAAGTCGGTCGACAAGGTCGGATCGGGCGAATGAGCGCGCGCCGCGCCGTCGTCACCGGTGCGGGGCGCGGCATCGGGGCGGTCATCGCCCAACGTCTCGAAGAGGACGGCTACGAGGTTGCGCGCCTCGACATCGCCGGCGACGGTGTCATCCGTTGCGACGTCACGAACGAGGACGACGTGCGTGCCGCAGCCGACACGGTCGGCCCCGTCGACGTGCTCGTGAACAACGCCGGCATCTGGCGCTTCACTCCCCTGCGCGACACGTCGTCGGAGGACTTCCTCGACGTCATCAAAGTGAACGTGCTCGGCCCGTTCCAGATGGCGCGCGCGTTCGTCGACGGCATGATCGCCCGCGGCGGAGGGTCGATCGTGAACATCGTGTCGATCGCCGGCACGAATGCGAGCCCGGCCGTTGGTTCGTACACGCCGTCGAAGGCGGGCCTGCTCGCACTCACCCGCCTCATGGCCGTCGAGTGGGGTCCGCTCGGCGTGCGGTGCAACGCCGTCGGCCCGGGGCTCATCCCCACCGAGGGTGCCGGCGTGTACGGCGACCCCGAGGTGAAGGCGGCTCGTGCCGCGGCGATTCCCGTTGGCCGACTCGGCACACCGCTCGACATCGCAAATGCAGTTGCATTCTTTGCGTCGGAGCAGTCGTCGTACGTCAACGGGCAGGCGTTGTTCGTCGACGGCGGTCTCACGCAGTCGTTGATGACGTTCCTGCCGCGCCCGAAGGGCGTTGCGGGACCGCAGTTGAAGAAGTGACGCCGTTCACACCACGGTGGTGTGCGGTGATGTCCATATATAAGGAGCAGAGATGAAGAGCTTGCAGGGAATGTCGATCATCGTCACGGGTGGTGGTTCGGGAATCGGCGAGGCAACGGCGCGACTGTTCGCCGCGGGCGGAGCGAAGGTGACGATCTGCGGTCGGCGCGCCGACAAAGTGAAGGCCGTCGCCGAGAGCATCGGAGCGAACTGCGCGTGGGTCGTCGCCGACGTGACGAAGGCCGAGGATCGTGCGGCGCTCGTGAAGCGTGCCGTCGAACACGGTGGCAAGCTCGATGCGCTCGTGTCGAATGCGGGAAACATGGAGCGCACTCCGGTCGAGGAATGGACCGAGGAACGACTGCTCAAGGTATTCAACGACAACGTCGTCGCGGGAATGATGCTCACGCAGGAAGCGCTGCCCCATCTCGTGAAGTCGCAGGGTGCACTCGTGTTCATCGGGTCGATCTACACCGTGCGCGCATACCCCGGAGCAGCGCCGTATGCGGCGACGAAGGGTGCACTCGAGGCACTCGTGAAGGTGCTCGCCACCGAACTCGGCCCGCGCAAGATCCGCGTGAACGCCGTGCGCCCGGGTGCGGTGCTCACCGAGATCAACCAACGTGCCGGTCTGTTCGACGACGAGACCGCCGCCAAGCGCCTCGACGGAATGTCGAATCATCATGCACTCGGGCGCATCGGTACTCCGACCGAGATTGCCGAGGGCATCGAATACGCGGTCCGCGCCGAATGGGTGACGGGCACGGTCATCGCCGTTGACGGCGGTCTGGGGCTCGGGGTTATCGTGTGACCATGAACGTCCTCACCGTCACCAAATACGACGACGCCAAAGAGGTATACCGCCACAAGGACTTCCGCCAGGCGCTCTACGACGCCGGCGAAGTGGTGATGGGTGACGTCATCATCAACCTGCACGGCGACGAACACCGCGCCCGCCGCCGCCTCGAGAACCGCCTGTTCCGTCGCGAAACGCTCGTTCATTACGAGCGCGACTGGTTCCCGGGAATCATCGAAGAGACACTTGCTCCGTATATCGCCAAGGGCGAGGCCGAGCTCGTCGAGTTGTCGCACCAGATCATGATGAATCTCGCCGCACTCAACGCCGGTCTCGACCGTCCGAAGCGCACCGCCGACGAGACGAACCGCCTGTACGCGTTCATGATGAAGTTCGTCGAGGGCGCGACTCTCGCCCACACCACCCGCGACCCTGCGGTCGTCACAGCCGAAATTTCGGAAGCCAAGGCACAATTCGACACCGAGTTCCTCGGACCGTCGATGGAACGCCGCCTCGCACTCATTGCGAAGGACGACGGCTCCGGTGACTCGCTGCCGAAGGACATTCTCACCGTGCTACTGCGCAACGAGGACGCTCTGCACATTCCCCGCGAAATCATCCTCAAGGAAATCGCGTTCTTCCTGCTCGCCGGAGCGCACACGTCGGCAACCGCCTTCGTGCGCACCCTCGACAACCTGTTCAACTGGGCCAAGGACCACCCCGCCGACGCGCAACGTGCCCGCACCGACCGCAAGTTCGTGCAGCAGGCCGTGTACGAGACGATCCGCATGTACCCGTCGAGCCCGGTCGCGATGCGCCGCGCCACACAGGACATCACGCTGAAGTCGGGCACCACCGTGAAGCAGGGCGAGACGGTGACGATCGATCTCATGTCGGTGAACCGCGATCCGTCGGTCTACGGCGACGACGCGGCGGGCTTCAACCCGCACCGCGTCGCAAAGATCGAGGGAGCCGCTCCGTGGGGTCTGTCGTTCGGCCACGGCATGCACGCGTGCATCGGCCAGGAACTCGCTGCGGGCCTGCTCGAGCGTTCCGACGACACCGCCGATTTCGAGTACGGCCTCGTCAGCGTTGCCGTTCAGGCGATGCTCGACCGTGGCGCGATGCCCGATCCGTCACGTCCGCCGAAGATGGACACGACGACCAAGCGCCCGTACTGGGGCGAGTACCACGTCGTGTTCGCCAAGTAGCGGCCTCGCCGACGGCGCAACGCAGAGTTGAACTAGCGCCCGGCGGTTGCGAGCACGCGACGTGCCGTGTCGTAGGCGCGACGTGCGACGACGGCGGGATCGAGCGACGACTGCAGCGCACGACTCTGCACCTCGACGGAGATCGGTGCGTCGCCGATTGCGCGGAGGAACGGCACGAGGTCGAGTTCGCCTTCACCGGGCATCGAGCGCACGAACCGGGCTTCTTCGAGCAGTGCATCGTTGCCGACGGGTGCGACTTTCGGTGCGTCGCACAACTGGGCATGGGCGATGAGTCGACGTGCCGCTGCGAGGTCGCCAACCGTGGAGTGCGAGCGATTCATGTGCAGGGCGTCTGGAAGGATGCCGACAGCCGGGTGGTTGAGCTCGCGCACGATCGACACTGCGTCGGCGAGCGTGCGAATCGAGGTGAACACCATGAACTCGAGCGAAATGCGCAGATTGCGTGACGCCGCTTCGTCGGCGAGCTCACCGAGCCGGTGAATCGTTGCCGAGCGATCGGGCAGGTCGCTGACCGTGAGCATGGTTCGTGCCGACAACGCCGACGCCGCGTCGAACAGTTGCTCGGTAACGCCGGGGGCTTCGTTTCCGATGCGGATGACCTCGATGTCGAGAACGCCGAGCCCCGTATCGCCGAGCACCCGAACCAACTCGGCAAGTTCACCCGGTGCCGCGGGCTCACGGTCGAAGCGCAAACCGACGCCGGCGAATCCCGCTGCGGCCGCGTTGCGCACCATCTCGGCACGGGACGCGGCGGGTGCGGTGGCAGATGCGAGAAAGAGCGGTTCCATCTAAGGTGTGACCATGAGCATAGGTATCGGGGACGTGCCCATCTCCGAACAACCCACCGTGCGACTCGCGTCGTACGCACAGGCGCGTGACGCGATGCGCAACCGCAACTTGCGCCAGGGACTGTACGACGAGGGCAAGGCGCTCATGGAGAAGGTGATCGTCAATCTCCACGCCAACGAACACACGGCCCGGCGTCGGCTCGAAAACCGTCTGTTCCGCCGCGAGACGTTCGCGCACTGGGAAAGGAACCTCATTCCCGACAGCGTCATGGCAAGCATCGCACCGCACGTCGGTGGCGGATCGATCGACATGGTCGATCTCGCACGTACCACGATGATGCGCATCGCCGCCGACATTGCCGGCATCGACCTCGGCAACGATCCGGCCCGATTCCCGCGCCTCGCGGGACTCATGGCGCGCATGGCCCGCGCCGCGAACGTCAACCACTTCATCGGTGACAAGAGCGAAGTGATCGACGACGGCAACGATGCACTCGCCACATACAAGCGCGAGTTCTTCGACCCGGCGTGCGAAGTGCGCAGCGAGGCGGTACGCCGCCGCGACGCCGGTGAGATCGGTGACGACGACCTGCCAAAGGACGTGCTCACCACGTTGCTCGCCAACCAGCGCAACCTCGAGATTCCGATGCAGCACATCCTCCAGGAGATCGCGTACTACCCCTGGGTCGGATCACACTCCACTTCCGGGGCATTCGTCAACCTCATGGACCACGTCTTCGAATGGCTCGACGCCCGACCGGCCGACCGCGACCTCTTCGTCAACGACATCACCCGGCTGCAGCGACTCGGCTTTGAATCGTTGCGCCTGCACCCGGCAAGCCCGGTGTCGGAACGCGTCGCAATGGCCGACGTCACCCTCGCCGACGGCACGCACATTCCCGCCGGCACGCGGGTGATCGTCGAGCTGAAACTGGCGAATCGCGACGAGTCAGTGTTCGGCACCGACGCCAACGAGTTCAACCCCGACCGCACCGTGCCCGAGGACGTGTCGCTGTGGGGGCTCAGCTTCGGCACCGGCTTCCACGCCTGCGTCGGACAGGAGGTTGCCGGTGGCACCGATCTCGGTGGCGACGACACCGGCGTTCCGTTGCACGGCGCGATCGCGACGATGGCCCAGATTCTCCTGCGCAACGGTGTGCGCCGCGATCCGGAGCGTCCGGCACGGCGCGACATGCAGTCGGTGCGCCAGCACTTCCTCGAGTACCCCGTTCTCCTCGGCTGAAGACGCCGCGCTTCGGCGCGAAGCGTTGATTAGTGCGGGAGCGCGGTGAGTGCGGCGCTGCGGGCCGCGTCGTACTTCTCGAGGCTGCGCAACTTCACGTCTTCGTACCCGCGGATGATCGCCGGCGCCTCGAGCAACTCGAGGCACGAACCGACGTTGCCAGAGTTCAACTCGCGCGCAACGAGGGCGACGTCATCGGCGAACTGCGTGATGAGCCTGCGCTCGAGACGCCTCATCGACGTGAACCCGAACGGGTCGAGCGGGGTGCCGCGGAGTCGGCGCATCGCCGCCAAGGTGACGAAGGTGGGCGTTGCAACGACGGGGGGCAGCGCGATCTTGCGCTTCACGCCGAAGGCCTTGAGGATCGGCGGGTGGAGGCGGTAACGCATCTTGCGGTGCTTCGGCACGAGACGACCGAGTTCGTCGTGGAACTCGCTCTTGCGGTGGAGGCGCGCGACTTCGTATTCGTCTTTGTACGCGGTGAGTCGGAAGAGATGCAGCGCCGCTGCCCGCGTCACGGCACCGACCGACCCCGTGGTTTCGCGCTCGCGAGCAGCAAGAGGTGCGAGGGTGTCGAGGAACCGCTGCGCGTGACGCACCGACTGGTACTCGACTAGCTCGGCGGCGAGAAGGGCGACGAAGTTGCCGACTTCGGTGCCTGCCTCGGCACCAAGAGCAGCGTTGATGAGGCTCGCGACGCGACGGCGCGAAGACTCGCTCGGAGTCGGATCCATGCGACCGGCGCGGTGCTCGGGGAATTGCCCGGCGAACTCCGCGGGGCGGGCAACGACGAAGCGACCGAGGTTGAATGCGGCTCGGCTGCGCTCGACGGCCGCGCCGTTCACCTGGATGGCCCGTAACAGCGATGCGCTCGACACGGGCAGGAAACCGAGCTGGTACGCGGCACCGAGGGCGATGATGTTCGCCGCCATGTGGTCCTTGAACACGCGCTCGGCAATGGCGACGACGTCGAGCGTCTGCAGCGCGTCGTTGCGCACGCAACCCGCAAGTGACGACACGATGCCGTCGACGGCACCGAAGTCCTTGTCGGTGTGCAGCACCATCTCGGCAGTGGCAACCATCGAGGTGGAAATGAGTGCCCGGGTGCGCTGCGGGCTGAGCCGGCTGCGGTGACGGGTCTCGTTGGCGACGAGCAGGTCGAGGGCGATGAACGCATCGGTGGACTGCTCGGTGATCGACTGCGACGTTTGCGTCGACTCGGTGAACAGCTTGAGGTGCGACACGACAGGACCGCCCTTTTGCGACAGTCCCGTCTGGTCGAGGCCCGACACGTAGAGGCCGTCGAACGCGGCGGCGGTGGCGAGCACCTGGTTGAGCGTGACGAGACCGGTGCCGCCGACACCGACGGTGTAGATGCCGAAGCCGTCGCCGGGAACCGCCGGCAACGACGGTTCGGGGAAATCGGAAGGTATGGCGAGATCCTCGATGCGCACGGTGGCCGACGGCGCGACGTCGACATCAACCGTGACGAAGCTCGGACAGTCGCCGTCGAGGCACGAGTAATCGGTGTTACACGATGCCTGATGGATCTGCGTCTTGCGACCGAGCAACGAGTCGACAGGCTGCACCGACAGGCACGTGCTCTTCACGCCGCAGTCGCCGCACCCTTCGCACACCGCTTCGTTGATGACGACGCGCGTCTTGCGCTCGGGGGCGAGCTTGCGTTTGCGCATCCGGCGCAACTCGTTCGCGCACGCCTGGTCGTAGATGAGCACGGTGACGCCCTTGACGAGCGCCAGCTCGCGCTCGGTGTCGGCGAGGCGATCGCGGTGGCGCACCTCGACTCCGTCGGGAATTTCGGCAAGCATGTCGGACGAATACCGGTCGAGGTCGTCGGCAACGACAACCACTTTTTCGACGCCCTCGGCGAGCAGGCTGCGGCACAAGTCGGGCACGGTTTGCTGGCCGCTCGGGTCCTGTCCCCCGGTCATCGCAATGACGCCGTTGTAGAGGATACGGAACGTGATGTTCGCGCCCGCAGCGACGGCGAAGCGCGGCACGAGGGAGGCCGAATGGAAATACGTGCCGTCACCGACGTTCTGAATGATGTGCGGTGTGTCGACGAACGGTGCGCGCCCGATCCACTGCGCACCCTCGCCGCCCATGTGGGTGTATGAAGTCGCGCCGCGGTCCATCCACATGACGAGTGCGTGGCAACCGACGCCACCACCAACGGGGCTGACACCCAGGTCGGCAGTGGAACGGTTGTGGGGGCATCCCGAGCAGAAGTACGCGGTGCGCGTCGATGCATCGATACGTTCGGCGGCCGATGCGACGGGGATGAGATGCTTCGTGCGCGGCGTGGGCGTCGACAGACCGAGGGCGCGGTGCAGAAGCGGACGAATGCGATCGGCGAGCAACTCGCCGTCGGGCGGGAACAACGATGTACCGTCACGGTCGTATTTGCCGAGAACCGTCGGGCGGTCGACGAGGTCGTAGAACTGCTCGCGCAGGTACCGCTCGAGCAACGAGCGCTTCTCTTCGACGACGATGACGGTGCGCAGACCGCGCGCGAAGTCCGAGGCGACGTCCGGTGCCCACGGGAAGAGCGCTCCGACCTTCAGCAGGCGAATACCCCGACGACGCAGCTCGTCGTCGTCGAGACCGAGCTCGCGCAGCGCCTGACGCATCTCCTGGTAGGTGCGACCCGCGGCGACGATGCCGACGGTGTCGGCATCGGTCGAGACCTCGACGTGATTGATCCGGTTCTCGGAGATGAATCGTGCCGCGGCAGGCAGACGGCGGGCGTGCAGCTCGGTTTCGAGCTCGAGGGTGTCGGGAATGAAGAACTTGCGCCGCTGCGCGAACGACCATGTCGTTCCGGCGAACTCCCACTCTCGACGCGACACCGGATCCCAATCGGCACGTACGGCGGCGATACCGAATCCGTCGGCGATCGCGGTGACGATCTTCATCGCCACGTACAAACCGGTGGACCGGGACAACTCGAATGCATGGCGTCCGAAATCGAGCACTTCCTGCACCGTGCCCGGGTAGAGCACCGGGATGGCGAGATCGATGAGTCCGGCCTCGCTCGCACTCGGCATCGTCGACGACTTCGATGCGGGATCGTCACCGACCATGAGCACAACTCCGCCGTTCGTCCCCGCACCGTGCAGGTTGGCGTGCCGCAACACGTCGCACGAACGGTCGAAACCGGGGGCCTTGCCGTACCAGACGCCGATGACACCGTCGTGCTTGGCGAGCGGCGCGAGATGATCCTGCTGGCTCCCCCACACCGCCGTTGCGGCGAGATCTTCGTTCAGGCCGTCGACGTGGGTGATGTCGAGGCCCGACTTGTCCATGCGGCGCAGCGTCTGGTCGAAACCGGCGAGCGGCGAGCCCGGGTATCCGCACACGAACGCAGCGGTGTTCAGACCGCGACGACGGTCGGCGCGTAACTGGTCGGCAACGACGCGCGCAGTCGCCTGCAAACCCGTGAGAAGAATGTCGGCGTCGGTGAGCGAATCACGCTGTGCAAGCGTGAAATTCGCCGCGTCGATGGGGCGCGGGTTCATCGCTAGTGCGACCTCAGCCGAGGGGGACTTCGGTGCCGTGCTCGTCGGTGATGATGATTGCCTCACCCGGACAGGTGCGGGCGATCTTCATCAACCGGTCGAGCGATGCGTCGGTGTCCGGCGAAACCGGCTCGGCCAACTCATCGGCATCGAAACGAAACAGATCGGGTGCGTCCCCTACGCATTTCCCCGAACTGATGCACAATTCCTTGCGCACGGAAAGTCGGTACCCCATGGGCGCGACCTTATCGCAAACGGTCAAGCGAGCGCATCGAGAAGCGCGCGGCCGACCTCTTGCAGCGGCTCGATGCGGTACGGCGCCTTCGCGTAGAGAATGAACTCGTTGCAGCCCGCGGCACGGAGTCCGCGTGCTTGCTCGACGGAGGCGACGCGATCGAGCGGCTCGAAGAGATGCGCGGACACGTCGATTTCGCTCGGGTCGCGCCCGACATCGGCGCAGTGCCGGTGAAGGATGTCGAGCTTGTGCCGCAGCTCGTCGGGCTCGCGCCCGGGGAAGTTCCAGTGGTCGGCGAACCGTGCGGCGATGCGCAACGTGCGCTTTTCACCGTTGCCACCGATGACGAGCGGCGGTCGCGGCTCTTGCATCGGCTTGGGTTCGCAGTACGCATCCGTGAGTCGGTAGTGCTCGCCGTGGAACGTCGTCGTCGTCTCGGTGAGGAGAGAGTCAACGATGTGACACGCCTCTTCGAACATGTCCATGCGCGTCTTCAGAGGCGGCAATTCGATGCCGTACGCGTCGTGCTCTGGTTGGTTCCATGCGGCACCGAGACCGATCTGCAGTCGGCCGCGTGACGCGATGTCGAGAGTGGCGCACATGTTCGCCAGCACGGCGGGATGCCGGTACGTGTTGCCCGACACCATGAGGCCGAGTGTGATGCGGCGCGTCACACCCGCGAGATACGCGAGTGCCATCCACCCTTCGAAGCAAGGACCGTCGACGCGTTCCTCCTGGATGGGATAGAAGTGGTCAAAGAGCCAGCCACCGCTGAACTCGGGCGTCTCGTCCATCGTGCGCCAACAGCGTTCGAGGTCGCTCCACTCGCCGTGTTGCGGCTGGGTTTTGAACGTGAGTCGTACCGGCTTCATGCGATCTCCTTCACGACGTGATCCGGTTCGCCGAGCAGCCACGCCATGCTGCGCCGCACGAGCGTGCGGTGGTTCGGATGTTCGAGCGACGACACCGAATGACCGAGCGCGTTGAACACCGCGCGACCCTCGGCACGGTCGTGCACCCACAAAGTCGGCTCGGTGCGGGTGTCGCCCGGCTCGAGCGGACGCGACGCGAGCTGCACCTCCGACTGCGGCGACCGGGCGAGCTTGCTATAGCGCTCGTCGGTGATGGTGAACGTCGACAGACCGTGCACGATCGCATGGTCGCCGACGACGTCGATCGTGAGCTCGGCGGGTGCCGGGTGGAACGACGTACCCCACTGCCACGCGCCGCCGATCCACTCGCCCCACTCGGGCCATTCGTCGAAACAAATCGGGGCCGTGTGCATGGCGAACAGCGGTCGCCCGGCGTCGCGGTGCTTCTCGAGCCCCGCCCGCAACTCGGGGCTGAGGGTGCGCGACCACTTCGCGCGATTCTCCTCGGAGTACCGCGAGTCGAGCATGCGAAACCAGCACGCGTACACGGTGAGCACGTCGAAGTCGTGCGTTGCGAGCGCACGGGCCGCTTCGTCGAGGTCGTCAACGACGACCGTTTTCACCGACGGCGCGTCGGTGCCGTCGATGATCGATGCGAGTTCGGGAGCGGTGTGGACGAAAGCGTGCGCCCATCCCCCGGTGATGAGCAAGTTGCTCCGAGTCCCCATGGCTTCCCCCTCGTCGTTCGTAGGCTAATCAGCAATGACAGGCGCAATAATCGCCGCTGACGCGGTCGTCATTCGCGACGTCGGCCCGCGCGACGGATTGCAGTCCGAGGCACCGTTGCCCGTCGAACGACGTGTCGCGCTCATCGACGGACTCCTCGCTGCCGGAGTGAAGCACGTCGAGATTGCGTCGTTCATGCGCGACGATCTCGTTCCGGCGATGGCGAATGCAGAGGCGGTCGTTGCCGCAGTGCCCGCACGCGACGGCGTGACGCGCGTCGGACTCGTTGCCAACGCAAAGGGCGCACAACGCGCCGTGGCGACGGGAATCGACGCGCTGTCGGTCACCGTGTCGCTGTCCGATGCGTACTCGCGCAAGAACGTCGGCCGCTCGAGCGACGACTCGCTCGGCGCACTCGCCGACGTCGTCGCCGTCGCACGCGACGCCAACAGACCCGTCGACGTCGTCGTGTCGTGCGCCTTCGGATCGCCGTTCGACGACGTCGCCATGACCCGCGACCTCGCATCGTTCATCGGTCACGTGCGCGGTACAGGGGACGTCATCGTCACACTTGCCGACACGACGGGCGTGGCGACGCCGCACCTCGTGCGCACGGCGATCGAACTCGTCGGCAACGACGTCGGCCTGCACTTCCACGACACGCGTGGCACGGCGTTGCTCAACGCATACACCGGCCTTGAGGTGGGCGTGCGGCGCTTCGACACGTCGGTTGGCGGTATCGGCGGGTCTCCGTTCGCGCCGAACGCATCGGGCAACCTCGCCACCGAATCACTCGTGG
Source organism: Ilumatobacteraceae bacterium (assembly GCA_044238425.1). Classification (GTDB taxonomy): domain Bacteria; phylum Actinomycetota; class Acidimicrobiia; order Acidimicrobiales; family Ilumatobacteraceae; genus F1-60-MAGs027. Next base: position 13,758 of record JBIIDI010000008.1, on the reverse strand, counting down.
CGCTGTTGCACTCCGAAGGGTGGACGACGGGGATCGACCTCGACGCCCTCGTCGGGGTCGGTGTCGAACTGCAGCGAACGCTCGGCCACGCGCTGCCATCGCCGTTCGTTCAGCTCGCCGGCTGAATTCAGCCGAACTGCACCGCGCTGCGTTGCGCGAGATGCGGGCGCACCGTCGTCGTGACGAACTCGACGTGCACCGGATGTGCCGCGTAGCGCTTGTACGCCTCGACGTCGTCGAACTCGGCGACCACGGCGACGTCGAAGTTGCCCTGCGCCAGCCCAGCATCGGTGCCGAACACAAAAGAACGAATCTCCGCGATGGCCCCCGGAAGGCGCGCCAGTCCGGCGAGAATCGCCTCGCGCTGGGCCGCCGACGTGTCGGGCTGGAGTTTGAACATGACGACGTGGCGGAACACGGTTTCCTCCCCTGGCACGACCGTCTCGGCGGTGCCGCGGGCTCAGGGTAGGCGATGTTGCGCCATCCGTCACACTCACCTAGGGTGACGTCCCAGCGGGGATCATCTTCGCGTCACTTAATCAGGGGGGATACATGAAGACAAGCAAGACCGTAAAGGTCTTCCTCGGTCTCGCCGTCACCACCGCACTGGTCTCCTTCGGGACGATCAACGCGTCGGCGTCGACAACCGAAGAGGCCTGGTCGACGGTGAAGTACGTGTCGGAGAAGACCGGCTTCACCACCGCCTATTTGCTCGAGGGCAAGGCGAAGACGACCGTGAAGACCAGTGCCACCAAGGCGGGCACGCGCGTCGGTACGACGACCACGTCGAAGGAAGAAAAGCGCGGCCGCAACACCGTCATCACCGAGGTGACGACGGCCGTTGGCGCCAAGAACACGACGGTGACGACGAAGGTCATCACTGCCACGCAGAAGAAGCTCGACGACAGCGCCGACAACAAGCCCCAGCAGGGCGTGACGAAGACATCGATCAAGGTCGGCTCGACGCAGCCGATCACCGGTGTTGCCGCGATCGCCGGTCAGGGTCTATACGCCGGTGTGAAGCTCGCCATTGACGAGCTGAACGCCAAGGGTGGCATCAACGGCCGCACGATCGAATTCATCGGTCTCGACGACACGTTCGACGTTCCGCGCAACGCGGCGAACATGCGCCGACTCGTCGAGCAGGACAAGGTGTACGCCATCTTGAGCCCGGCCGGTTCGCAGGCACTTCCCGCCTCGTGGAACCTCATCAAGGAGAAGCGCGTTCCCGTGTGGGGACCCGTCTCGCCCGCCGATGCGAAGATCGAGCCTCTGTTCATCCTCGGCCCGAGCCGCACCGAGCAGTTGCGCAAGGGCATCGACCTCATGGTGAAGGAAGGTTGCAAGAAGATTGCCCTCATCGGTCAGCCGAACGAACTCGGCGCCGAGGGCAAGGCCGCGGTCAACGCCCAGCTGAAGGTGCACAAGTCACTGCGACTCGTCGCTTCTGAAGAGTTGGCGGTGCGCAGCCAGGAAGTGACGAATGCGGTGCTCCGCATCCGTGACGCCGGCGCAGAGTGCATCACCATGGCGACGGACAACGTTCAGGTCGCACTCGTGTTGAAGAAGCTCGAGGAGTTGAACCTGAAGGTGATGCTCGCCTCGGACAACGGTGCCGGTGGTACCGGTGGCACGAACATGGTCGGCCTTGCCGGCTCTGCGGCCAACGGCTTCCTCGGTGGCCTCCAGGTGAACCTGCCGACCGACACGTCCGCAGCCGGCGTTCGCCAGTGGCGCGCCGTGGCCGACAAGTCGAGCCTGCCGCAGGCAACGAACAACTTCTCGTTGCAGACGTACACCTACACGAAGGCGTTCTTCCGCGCCGTCGAGAAGCTGGGTGAGAACCTCAACTGGAACCGCCTGTACAAGGAGTTGGAGACGACCCGAGTGAAGACTCTCGGTGCGTCGCCCGACATCACCTGTGGTCCGCTCCCGACCGGTCGCTCATGTGCCAAGGGTGCCGCCATCGCGCGGTTCAACAACGGCAGCTGGACGATCGTGTCGCCGTTCGGCGCACCGCAAGGTGGCTGATCGAACTTTCACAAGTTCATGAATGCCTGAACACCCCCGGTTCGCAAGAACCGGGGGTGTTCTACTTTCCACGGGCCGCCTGCCTGTTGTAAGGTGATGCGACGTTCGTCACGTGCCGCGTGGTGAACGGAGAACTCAAGGGGGGATACGTGTTCCAGCAGATCCTGTCCGGGCTCGAAGCCGGCAGTTGGTATGCGCTGTTGGCGGTGGCAATCGTCATCGTCATGAAGGCGACCGACGTGCCGAACTTCGCCCAGGCGCAAATCGGCATGCCCGGCGCATTCATTGCCGTCAATCTCATTGGCACGGGCTGGCCGTCGCTGCCGGCGATGGCCGTCGGCATTGCCTGCGGCTTCGTCATCGGTGCCGTCATCGAACGCATCGCGATCCGTCCGCTCGCCGCGCTCGGGCACTTCCCGATGCTCGTCATGACGATCGGTCTCACGTATGCGCTCGTCAGTCTCGTCACCATCGTGTTCGGCTCCGAACCGCGACTCTTCCCCGCGCCGTGGGGAACCGGGGCACTCGAATTCTGGGGCCTGTACCTTCCCTACGCGCAAGTCGTGACGATCGTCATCGGTGTCGTCCTTGCATTCGTGCTGGCGCTTTTCTTCCGCACGACATGGGGCGTGCGAATGCGGGCAATCTCGGAGAACCCCGGGGTGTCGCGACTGCTCGGCATCAACAGTGGTCGCGTGTCAAACCTTGCCTGGGGCCTCGGAGCGGCAATCTCGACGCTGGCGATGATGCTGCACACCCAGGGCACCGTGCTCGCCGACTCGTCGGCCGATCCGCTCATCTTGAAGGCCTTCGTCGCCGCGGTGCTCGGTAGCTTCACCTCGCTCACCGGGGCGTTCATCGGCGGTCTGTCGATCGGCGTGCTCGAAAACCTCACCGGTATGTACATCGGTACCGGCTGGAAGGACGCCGTCGCACTGGTCATCGTCGTGGTGTACCTGTTCGTGCGCATGCCGTATCTCGTCAAGACGATCAAGCCGCGGGAGGTCTGAGTCGTGTCCACCACAATGCCCAACACCGCATCCAGCATTCCGATTCCGGACTGGGTGTCGCATCCGAAGCGATCGAAGCAATCGCAACTCACGCGCGGCTTGCTGCTGCTCGGAATGCTCATCCTGCCGTGGTTCCTCGGCGGCTACTACATCTACATCGTTTCGCTCGTGCTCGTGTACACGTTGAGCACGCTGGGTATGAACGTGATGGTCGGCTGGACCGGTCAGATCGGCCTCGCCGTGTTCGGATTCTTCGGACTCGGTGCGTATGCGACGTCAATTCTCAACGAAGAGGGACTGCCGTGGGTGGTTGCGCTCGTCGTCGTCGGGCTCTTCGCCACGTTCATCGGCTTCGTCGACGGTTTCCCGGCCGTACGGCTCTTCGGCTTCTTCCTCGCGATCGCCAGCTTGGCGTTCGGTGACCTCATCATGCGGTTCATCATCGAATCCGACGGAATCACCGGCGGTGGCGGTGGATATCCGGTGCAGTTGCTGGAGTTCTGGGGACTCAACCGGGAAATCGGGCTCTACTACTTGTGCCTGCTGGCCATCGTCATCTTCATGGTGATGTACGGCCGGGTGCTCGACCGACGTCTCGGACGCACACTGCTCGCGGTGAACCACATCGAGATCGCGACGCCGTCGATGGGAATCTCCCCGCCGAAGTACAAGCTCATCGCGTTCATGACGTCGGGCTCGATCGCCGCCATCGCCGGTGCGATCTTCGCCCAGCTGCTCACCTACCTCAGCCCGGACATGTTCCGTACGTCGCTGCTCATCACGATGCTCGTCATGCTCATCGTCGGCGGGGTCGGTTCGCTGTGGGGTTCGTTTGCCGGCGCGTTGTTCGTCGTCATGGTCCAGGAATGGCTGCAGGCGTTCGCCGTCTACCAGCGCATCGTGTTCGGTGTGTCGCTGATGCTGTGCATCGGTCTGCTCCCCGGGGGACTTGCTTCGTTGTCGGAGCGGCTCCAGACCGCATTCTCGAAACGATCGGGTCGCACGGAAGGAGCACCGGCGTGAGCGGTCACACCCTCGTCCTGAAGGACATCAGTGTCGCATTCGGCGGCAACAAGGTGCTCGAAGGAGTGAACGTGTCGTTCACCGGTGGCATGCACGGACTTGTCGGCCCGAACGGTGCCGGCAAGACGACGTGTTACAACGCCATTTCGGGGTACGTCACGCCGACTGCCGGCACCATCGAACTCGACGGCGAAAACCTCATCGGAACGCCGGCGTTCAAAATCGGAGACAAGGGCATCGGACGCACCTTTCAGACGCCGAAGCTCGTGCCGAAGATGTCCGTGCTCGACAACGTCATGCTCGGTGCAAACCGCACCTTCACGACGGGCCACGTGGCGGAGTTCTTCGCAGCCGGAAAGGCGCGCCAGGAGGAACGCGCCGCCCGCGAGATGGCGTACCTCACGCTCGCCGAGTTCGGCCTTGCGGACGTCGCAGCCAACAAAGCGTCGTCGGTTCCACTCGCCGTGCAGAAAATGGTGGAGATCGCCCGCGCCCTGGTCACCAACCCCGTGGTTCTGCTCCTCGACGAGCCGGCCGCCGGTCTCGGTGCCGAGGACGTCGATCGCATGGTGAAGGCGTTGCTCAACGTCGTCGAGCAACGCAAGCTCACCACGGTGATCATCGAGCACGACCTGCACCTCGTGTCGCAGATTTGCTCGAAGGTTTCCGTTCTCCACTACGGCCGAATCATCGCCGAAGGCGATCCGAAGGTTGTCGTCAAGGACGAGGTGGTCATTGAGGCCTACCTCGGCAAGCGAAAGGCGGTGAAGTGACATGGCACTTCTTGAAGTACGCAACGTCCACTCCGGCTACGGCAAGCTCGAGATCCTCCGCGATCTCTCGCTCGACGTTGAACAGGGTGAGATCGTCTCGATTCTCGGTGCCAACGGCGCCGGGAAGACGACACTCCTGCGCACCATCTCCGGAGTTCTGCCGACGTGGCAGGGAACGATCGCGTTCGACGGTCAGAACCTGAAAGGCATGCGCCCGGACAAGCGGGCACAGTTGGGGCTCGCCCATCAACCCGAAGGCCGCGGCATCTTCCAGACGCTCACCGTGCGCGAGAACATGGAGCTCAGCCTCGTTGCCCGCCGTGGCGACAAGGACTCGATCAATGACGACCGGGAGCAGCTGCTCACGGCATTCCCGCCGTTGCGCGAGAAGATCGATCAGCGCGCATCGGCGCTGTCGGGTGGTCAGCAGCAGATGCTCGCCGTGGCACGGTCGATGATGGCCCGGCCGAAGCTGTTGATGATCGACGAAATCTCGTTCGGCCTCGCCCCGATTCTCGTCGACGAGCTGTTCGAGATGATTGCTCGCTTGAACAAGAGCGGAACCACGTTCCTTCTCGTCGAGCAGCACGCCGGCGTCCTCGAGATTTCACACCGGACGTACGTCATCCGCGTCGGCCAGAACGAGATCTCGGGCCCTTCCGACGAGATCGCGAAGTCGACGAACCTCACCCGCGCCTACCTCGGCGCCTGAGTCGCGTTATCGCCCGGCGTCCCGCCACGACGGCGGGCGCTTGGCGAGGAACGCAGCCATTCCCTCGCGGGCTTCCGGCGAGGCGAACACCGATTCCGACAGTCGCTGCAGGACGCGCACGTTCATGTCGTCGCCCCGTGCGGCACTTCGCAACAACGCAGTCGTCGTCTCGAGTGCCCGCGGCCCCGCCGCGAGCATCTCGTTGACCACACTCTCCCCCGCCGAACGGGAATCGACAGCCGTGACGTCGACGAGACCCAATGCACGGGCCTCGTCGGCAGTGAGTTCACCACCCGTGAGGTAGTAGCGGGCCACGCGGGTGGAAGGCACACGGCGGAACACCGTCGCCGAAATGATCGCCGGCACCGCACCGATCTTCACCTCGGTGAAGGCGAACGTCACCGACTCGGCAACGACGACGACGTCGCAGGCCGCCATGATGCCCACCCCACCCGCACGCACCGGGCCGTCGATAACGGCCACGACGGGCTGGCGCGTGGCGAGAAGCGACTCGAGCACGGTGGCGAGAGGGCCGAGATCGAGCGCGTCCCCCGAGGCTTCACGAAGATCGAGCCCGGAGCAGAAGACCGGCGCGACATGGTCGAGAACGATGACCCGCGCGGTCGATGCGGCGGCACCTCGCAGGGCCGCGTCGAGCTCGACGAGCAACTCGCGCGAGAGTGCGTTGCGGGTGTCGGGCGATGCGAGCGTGATGCGACGCACCCGACCGTCGTCGGCGACCGTGACGAGCGGTGCGGACATGCCGACGAGAGTACCGCCTCGGGGTACGCTCGCCCACATGACCGTAGATGCAACTCGTCGTTTGCTCGGAACCGCACCGTGGTTGGGGGACCTGCTCGCATCGTCGAGCCATGCCGCGACGAGCCTCGAAGCAATGAGTGACTTCCTCGGCAGCGACACCGCGCTGAAGGCCCGGGAGAAGTACCTGTTCATCGCCGCGATCAGTGCGGTGAAGGGTCGACCCGATGCGACGAACGACTGGATGGCACGGGCACTCGCCGCGGGACTGTCCGTCGATGCGGCCCGGCATGCCGCCGGGCTCATGCTGCTGTCACGCGGCCTCGAGGTGTCGAAACTGCTCTTCACGGCGATCCAGGAAGCAGGTCATGCGCCGCTGACGAACGACGTCGTCGTCAACGACCACCCCACGCGCGAGGAGATCAACGAGTACTTCGTGTCGGTGTTCGGCCAGTTGCCCGACCGCGTGACGCTGCTCGGTGACCACGTGCCCGGCGCGCTCGTCTTCTACCACGTGTTGCGCAAGTCGGGTCTCGAAGCCGGGGCGCTCGAGCCGCGCGTGGCCGAACTCATGGTCGTGGCCGTCAACGCCGGCGAATACCAGCGCGACTACATCGCCATTCATGCCGCCGGTGCACTGAAGAAGGGTGCCGACGAACGGCAACTCGTCGAGGCGTGCGTGTGCGCAATCCCGTTCACGGGCATCGCCGCATGGTTTCCCGCAGCCGAGGCAATCCTCGGTCTGCGCCCGAAGGCCTAGTCGCCCAACTCGCCGCGCAGGGCGACGAAGTCGTCGAGCGACGTCGGGTCGACGAGCGAGCTGCGCGAACACACGTCATCGATCGCCGATCCCTGCAGCACCTTCTTCGCCGGGATTTCGAGCTTCTTGCCCGACAACGTGCGGGGCACGGAGCGCACGGCAAAGATGGCGTCGGGTACGTGCCGCGGCGAGAGCTGCGTGCGCAACGCCGTGCGAATCGTCGTGCGCCGTGCGTCGTCGAGTGTGCCGTCGACGGTCCGCACGAACAACACGAGACGCCCCTCGTCCCCACCACGATCGGTGAGGTGCACGACGAGGCTGTCGGCGACGAACTCGAGACTCTCGACGAGGCCGTAGAACTCGCTCGTTCCCAGTCTCACTCCACCACGGTTGAGCGTGGCGTCGGAACGACCGCTGACCACGCTCGAGCCGTCGTCGAACAACGTGATCCAGTCCCCGTGGCGCCACACGCCCGGGTAGTCGGAGAAGTACGCGGCGCGCAGCTTGCTGCCGTCGGGGTCGTTCCACAGCGCGACGGGCATCGACGGCATTGGCGTGGTGAGCACGAGCTCCCCCGTCTCGCCCACTCGGCATTCGCTGCCGTCGTCGCGGAAGGCCCGCACGTCACCGCCGAGTGCGGCGCACGCGATCTCGCCGGCGCGGACCGGCAACAGCGGCGACATTCCCAGAAACGCGCTGCACACGTCGGTGCCGCCGCTGATGCTGTGCACGGCGACGTCGCGACCGACTTCGATCGTCACCCAGCGGAAACCGTCGGCGACGAGCGGCGAGCCGGTCGAGCCGACGACGCGAAGTGAAGACAGATCGAAGGTCGATCCCGGGCGCAGCCCCGCCTTCATGGAATTGGCGATGAACGTGGCGCCGACGCCGAACACCTTCACCTGCTCGGCGGCGGCAATCGACCACAGCGTGGAGAGATCGGGGTGGCCCGGATCGCCGTCGAAGAGCACGATCGTCGAACCGACGCACAGACCCGAGACGAGGTAGTTCCACATCATCCACCCCGTCGTGGAGAACCACATGAAGCGGTCGCCGCGACCGAGATCGTGGTGCAGGGCAAGCATCTTTAGGTGCTCGTGGAGGATTCCGCCGTGTCCGTGCACGATCGCTTTCGGCAAGCCCGTGGTGCCCGAGGAGTACAACACGTACAGCGGATGGTTCGCCGGCACGGGAACGATCGGAAGTTCGGTACCGCTTCCCTCGGCGACGTTGCCACCGGGAATGAAGTCGGTGCGCGACGTATCGATCTTGATTGCCGCCCGCAGTCCGGGCAACGAGTCGATGATCGTGCGCGCATCGTCGGATTTGTCGATGTGCTTCGTGCCGTACACATAGCCTTCGCAGTAGTAGAGAATCTTCGGCTCGATTTGGCCGAACCGGCTCGTCACCGCGGCGGCACCGAACTCGGGCGGACACGAGGAAAACACCGCACCGAGCGACGCCGCCGCAACCAGTAGCGCAACGGCTTCGGGAACGTTCGGCAGGTACACCGCAATGCGGTCCCCCGCCGTGACTCCGTGACTCTCCATGTCGGAGCGGTAGTGGGCGGCAAGCGCGAGCAACTGCGTCCACGTCAACTCGACCCGGCTCCGCGAGTTCGAGTGGGCGATGATCGCCACCTCGTCGCCGTGACCGCGCGCCATCTCGACGACGCGCTCGGCCCAGTTCAACGTGCCTCTCGGCCACCACACGTGACCGGGCATCGTCGTCGTCGTCGGCTCGACGACAGTGCGGGGCCTGTCGTGCCACGTGACGTCGAACCACGTCGATACTTCGCCCCAAAAATCGTCGAAGTGCTCGACGCTCCAGTTGTGCAACGTGGCGTAGTCACGCACCCCGGGATCGCGTGCCGCGACGTGCGCAAGGAAACGGTGCGCCTGCGTTCCGGTAGCCACCGCGGGAGTGAGGATCTCGCCGCGCGCCACCGATGCGTCGCTGCTCACGAGGGCACCGCCGCACCGCTGCGTACGTAACGCAGGAAGAGGAACCCGTCATCTCCTTCGCACACCCGGACGAGTTGCCACGGTTCGCGTGCAGCCGGAGGTCCCGACGCCACGCGATCCGACACCGAGCCGACGAAGCGCGGCGCGATGGTGAGACTCACCTCGTCGACGAGACCCGCGGCGAGCATCTGGGCGTTGAGCTGCGATCCACCCTCGAGTGCGCACACGTTGCCCTCGATGCGCCGCACGATGTCGCTGACGTCACCGGCCACCACATGGGTGTTCGATGCGGCGCGCAGCTCGGCGGCGTGCGGCCCCAAGTCCCCCGTGCGCGATACGACGTACAGGTTCCGACCCGGCGGCAGCGGGTGGTAGCCGTCGGCGCGCACGGTGCCGGCACCGACGAGAACGGAATCAGCCGTGCGGTGCAGGTGGAGGAACAACTCCTTGTCGATCGGACCACCGAGTGCGGCCGCGGAACCGTCGAGATGGATCGCACCGTCGGCGGAGGAGATCATGCACATGACGATCCACGGACGATCGCCGTGGCGGCGCCGGGTGGAGAGGTCCCACATGCCGGCCACGGAGACCTCGCCGCGCTCGGGAAACAGCGACTGCATCGCCGTCGTGTCTAGCGCACCGCGCACCCGTGCCCGAAACCCCTTACGACCCGCTGCGGTGGTAGTTCGGCGACTCGTGGGTGATGGTGACGTCGTGCGGGTGGCTCTCCTCGCGGCCCGCCGTCGTCACGCGCATGAAGCGTGCCTTGCCATGCAGTTCGTCGATCGTCGCGGCACCGACGTACCCCATCCCCGAGCGCACGCCGCCGACGAGTTGGTACAGCACGTCACCGACCGGACCGACGTAGGCGACGCGACCTTCGATGCCCTCGGGCACGAGTTTCTTGCTGCCCGCCCCGTCACCCTGCGCCGAGCCGTAGCGATCCGCACCGAGCCCCTGCATTGCACCGAGTGATCCCATTCCGCGGTAACTCTTGTAGCGGCGACCTTCGAACAGCTCGACCTCGCCGGGCGCCTCGTCGGTGCCGGCAAGCAGACCGCCGAGCATTACGGTGCTCGCGCCGGCGGCAAGCGCCTTCACGAGGTCACCCGAGTACGACACGCCACCGTCGGCGATGACGGGGATCCCGAGTTCGGCGGCGCGACGCGATGCGAACCAGATCGCCGACAGTTGCGGCATGCCGGCACCGGCGATGATCCGCGTCGTGCAGATCGACCCCGCCCCGACACCGACCTTCACCGCATTCGCACCGGCACGGTGCAACGCATCGACACCATCTTCGGTGACGACGTTGCCGGCGACGACGGGAAGCTGCGGCCAATGGCCCTTGATCCGCTCGACCGCCTTCACGACTCCCTGCGAGTTGCCGTGCGCCGTGTCGACGACGACGGCATCGACACCCTGTGTAACGAGCGCCGCACACCTCTCCTCGAGATCGGCGCCCACACCGACGGCTGCGGCGACGCGCAGACGCCCGGCCGAGTCACGCGTCGCGTACGGGAACTCCTGACGCTTCATGATGTCCTTCACCGTGATGAGACCCCGCAAGTGACCCTGCGCGTCGACGAGCGGCAGCTTCTCGATGCGGTGCTTCTGGAGAATGGCCCGTGCCTCGTCGAGGGTCGTACCCTCCGGTGCGGAGATGAGACGGTCCTTTGTCATGAACTCACTCACCGGGCGGCGGTAGTCGGCCTCGCTGCAGAATCGGATGTCGCGGTTCGTGAGGATGCCGACGAGTCGCCCGGACGCGTCGGTGATCGGCACGCCGGAGAACTTGAACCGGTTCATGAGCTGCTCGGCATCGTCGAGAGTCGCCGTGGGCGACAAGGTGACTGGATCACTGATCATGCCCGACTGCGATCGCTTCACGCGTTGCACCTCCTCGGCTTGCCGCTCGACGGTGAGGTTGCGGTGCACGACGCCGATTCCGCCGTTGCGGGCCATGGCAATGGCGAGACGTGCCTCGGTCACCTTGTCCATCGCCGCCGAGATGATCGGCACGTTGAGTCGCACGTCGCCGGCGAACACCGCGCTCGTGTCGGCCATGTCGGGAAGCACGTCGCTGTAGCCGGGCACCAGGACGACGTCGTCGAAGGTGAGCCCTTCGAACCGGGAGAAGAACTCCTCGTTGTGGCTGCGTGCTGTCGTGTTCACGTTGCTCCTTGTGCTCGTTGACTCGTTTCAGTGTCGGAAATGGCGCCTGCCCGTGAAGATCATCGCGATGCCGTTCTCGTCTGCCGCGGCGATCGATTCGTCGTCGCGCTGACTGCCACCGGGCTGCACGATGAGCGCAACGCCGGCGGCGGCAAGTGCATCCGGGCCGTCGCGGAACGGGAAGAACGCATCACTGGCCGCCACGGCTCCGCGAGCCCGGTCCCCCGCCCGCGTGCAGGCGATCCGCGCGGCATCGACGCGATTTTGCTGACCGGCACCGATGCCGACCGCGGCGAGGTCCTTGGCGATGACGATGGCGTTCGATGACACCGCCGCGCACGTCTGCCATGCAACGACGGCGTCACGCAACTGCAAATCGGTCGGCTGTACCGCCGTGACGACGCGCCACGACCCCGTGTCGACGTCGACGACGTCGGGAGTCTGCACGAGCATGGCACCGTCGATCGTGCGCATCGTGAGTGCTGCGGCGCGCGGAGCTGACGCCCGCAAGATGCGCAGGTTCTTCTTCTCGAGCAACACGGAGAGCGCGTCGGGGGCGAAATCGGGGGCGATGACCACCTCTGTGAACGTCTCGGTCAGTGACTCGGCGCACTCGCGCGTCATCACCCCGTTGACGGCAACGATGCCGCCGAACGCACTGAGCGGGTCGCACGCATGGGCGCGGCGGTAGGCGGTGGTGACGTCGTCGGCGACGGCCACTCCGCACGGGTTCGCGTGCTTGATGACGACGGCCGCCGGAGCTGCGAAACGGTGGACGAGGCTCCACGCCGCGTCGGCGTCGTACACGTTGAGATATGACATCTCCTTGCCGCCGAGCTGCTCGACGTCGTCCCACCAGCTGTGCTCACCGACGATGCGGTAGCGCGCGCCGCGTTGGTGCGGGTTCTCCCCGTAGCGCAACACGTCGGCACGCTCGAGATTCAGCGTCAACGACACGGGCAGTTCGTCGCGCGATGCACGTGCGGTGCTGCCGGCGTCCGGATGCGCGTCGTTTGCCATCCAGGCGGAAACTGCCGCGTCGTAGCGCGCCGTCAGCGCAAAGGCCCGCGCGGCCCACTCACGACGGGTCGCAGCACGTACCTCGCCGTGCTCGCGCAACTCGCGCAGCACGGCCGGATAGTCGGACGGGTCGGTGACGACGGCGACGTGGGCATGGTTCTTTGCCGCCCCCCGGATGAGTGCGGGACCGCCGATGTCGATGAGGTCGATACCCGGATCGCTCGCGAACGGGTACACGTTGACGACGACGAGCGAAATCGGCACGATGCCGTGGGTGTCGAGGTCGGCACGATGCTCAGCCACGTCGAGATCGGCGAGGATGCCGCCGTGCACCTTCGGGTGCAGTGTGACGACGCGGTGCCCGAGAATGGCCGGATAGCCGGTCTCGTCGGCGACGTCGGTGACGGGAATTCCCGCATCGGCCAGCGCGCGCGCCGTTCCCCCGCTCGACAGCAACTCCCAGCCGAGCTCGTGCAATCCCCGTGCCAGCTCGGAGATTCCCGTTTTGTCGTACACGCTGAGAAGGGCGCGGGGCACGATCGAACTGTAGACGCTCATCGTCACGCCGCACCCGTCGAAACGTCGCGATGAACGAGAAGTTCATCCACGGGTAGTTTCGGTTCATGAAAATCGGCGTACAAATCCAACCGCAAGCCACGTCCGTCACCGAGATGCGCGACGCATGGAAGAAAGCTGATGCACTCGGTGTCGACAGTTTGTGGACGTGGGACCACTTCTACCCGTTGTTCGGCGATCCGGATGCGACGCACTTCGAGTGCTACTCGCTACTTTCGGCAATGGCCGTCGACACGTGCCACGCCTCTATCGGTGCACTCGTCACGTGTTACTCGTACCGCAACCCGCACCTACTCGCCGACATGGCGCGCACCATCGACCACCTCAGTCGCGGTCGATTCGTGCTCGGTCTCGGTTCGGGATGGTTCGAACGTGACTACACCGAGTACGACTACGAGTTCGGCACCGCACCGGGACGTCTGAAGATCCTCGAGGCGGGTCTGCCGATCGTCAAGGAGCGACTCAACAAGCTCAACCCCGGACCGGTGAACGGCAAAATTCCGCTGATGATCGGCGGATCGGGCGAAAAAGTGACGCTGCGGCTCGTCGCGCAGCACGCCGACATGCTGAACACGTTCGGCCCCGTCGACAACTTCCGTCGCAAGAACGACATCCTCAACGAATGGTGCGCCAAGGTGGGTCGCGATCCCCACGCCATTGAGCGCACCGTGGCGATCGAGCCGAAGGACCTCGTCGACGCCGAGGGTTACGCGGCCGCGGGTGCCGACCACCTCATCGTCATGCTCAGCGCACCGTTCGATCTCGATCCCGTCGCCCGGTTCATCGCCGAACGGCGCTGAACGAGACCGACGTCGGGACAAAAAAGAACCGCCGGTCCGCACCACTTGCGTGGCACGAACCGGCGGTTCGTGTAGCTAGTCGAACTCGATCAGAGCGACGCGACGTCGACCGACGGCGGCAGGATGACCGCGTCGATGACGTGGATGACGCCGTT
>JBIIDI010000086.1:0-7772 GCA_044238425.1 Ilumatobacteraceae bacterium | reverse complement strand
AGTTTGCCCGTTTCGAAACGGATGGTCTTGTCGGTGCCGCTCACGGCTCCCGACACGGAAATGGCCTCAGCCATGTGTATGTCTCCTATGTGTGTGTTCGCATGCCGGCGGATCGCGGTCCCCCTCGGGACGGCGACGTTGTCCGCCGCGGCTTAACGACGAAGCTGAAGCTCGTCGAGGAGTTTGCGATACTTCTCGATGTCGCGGTCACGGACGTAATCCAGCATTCGACGCCGGCGCCCGACCATCATCAGCAGACCACGACGACTGTGGTGGTCCTTGTGATGCTTCTTCAGGTGCTCGGTCAGGCTGTTGATCCGTTCCGTCAGGAGTGCGATCTGCACTTCCGGCGAACCGGTATCGGTCCCGTGGTGACCGTGTTTCGCAATGACGTCTTTGATCCCATTGTTTGAGGGAGTCGCCATGTTCGTTCGTTGCCTCTTTCTGCCTCGGCAGCGATTCAGGATCCGGTTGATCCATCTCGCCCGTTCCGGGTCGCTCCGGGACCATCCCGCAGCATCACATTCGCGCCGAAGCCCGAACGGACTCCTCCATTCTACGGTGCGCTCGGGGCATCTCCACCCCGCACGTTCCCCGTGCGCGAGCACAGGCACCGTCGACCATCCGATGCGCGTCATCAAAGCCACGGAACCGCCCACGGTTAGCGTTGTGCGCGTGTTCACGGGGATCGTCGAAGAGCTCGGCACGGTCATTGAGCGCAACGGATCCCGCTTGCGGATCGGCGCGCGAACCGTTCTCGAGGGCAGCGATCTCGGAGCGTCAATCGCGGTGAACGGCTGTTGCCTCACCGTCGTCGCCCGCGGGGATGACTGGTGGGATGCCGACGTGAGCGACGAGACGTATTCCCGCACCACCCTCGGTGCGTTGCGCGAGGGCAATCGCGTCAACCTCGAGCGACCCGTTGCTCTCGGTGCCCGACTCGGTGGTCACCTCGTGCTCGGCCACGTCGACGCCGTCGGCGAAGTCGTGTCCCCCGCCCCCGATCTGTGCGTGCGCATTCCGCGCGACCTCATGCACCTCGTCGTCGAAAAGGGATCGATCACCCTCGACGGTGTGAGCCTCACGGCGTTCGGACTCGGCGACGACACGTTGCACGTCGCCGTCATTCCGCACACGGCCGACAACACGACCATCGGCGCCATAGTTCCCGGCACCAAGGTGAACGTCGAGATGGACGTGCTGGCCAAGCACATCGCCCGACTCGCCGAAGCGGGTCGCTCGTGAGCGACCTCGGCAACCTGCGCTCGCGGATCGACGAGATCGACGCCCGCATCGTCGAACTGCTCGCCGAACGCATGAACGTGTGCCGCGACGTCGCTGCGCTCAAGGCAACGACGGGCGCCACCGTCATCCAGCCCGAGCGCGTGCGCCAGGTGCTCACGACGCGGCGCCAATGGGCGATCGATGCCGGCGTCGACCCCGACTTCACCGAACAGCTCTTTCGCATCCTGCTCTCCGAGACCCACCGCATCGAAGTGGCACACGACCGCGGCACCGAGTCACCGAGCAAGGTTGCCGACGTGTTGCACTCGGCACTCGATGCGGTCGGTTGTCGCATCGATCACGTCGTCATCGCCGTCGGCGATCTCGCCGCGGCGACACGATTCCTGCGTTCACTCGGATTCGAGATCACTCCGACGGACGACTCCGCGATCGTCGTCGCCGACGGCGGCGGTGTCACCGTCGTCATCGTCGGGCCGGGTGACCCTGCCGTCGACGCACACCTCGCCGAACACGGCACGGGCGTACAGCACATCGCCATCGAGGTGCTCAACGCCGGCTACGTCCAGGGCTTGCTGTCGGCGGCCGACGTGCCGTTGCTCACCGACGTCATCGTCGACGATGACGGCCACGAGCAGGTATTCACGGTTCTCGACCCCGCCACCGGGGTGCAGTTGGGCTTCATTTCCCGCTCGGGGCACCGCGTTCCCGTCAACGGGCGCAACGTGCGGGCCTTGTTCCGCGCGCTCGGATCCACCGCGCCGCGCGACTGACCGCTACGGTGGAGCCCGTTCGGCACGAACGGCACGACGCGCACCTCTCACATCCGTGCGTCGGGTCGGCTGAACGCTGGCACAACACCACGTCGACGTTCGCGTAGCGGGCGGCGGCGTTCCCATACGACGACCTCCGGGAGGGAGAACCGTGTCTCGCCAGCACCTGCTCACTGCGCCGCTCGACGAACTCATGCGCGACGCGCGCAAGATTCGCGACTCGCGCTTCGGCACGCGCATCACGTATTCACCGAAGGTGTTCATTCCGCTGACGATGCTCTGCCGCGATGCGTGCGGGTACTGCACCTTTGCCCAGCCGCCGGCGCGGCTCGAGTCGCCGTATCTCTCCGCCGAGCAGGTCCTCGAGATCGCCCGCAACGGTGCACGCCGCGGCTGTCACGAAGCGTTGTTCACCCTGGGCGAGCGGCCCGAGTTGCGCTACGAGGTGGCTGCCGAGTGGCTGCGCACGAACGGCTACGACTCGACCGTGCACTACCTGCACGACATGGCCGAACTCGTCGTGCGCGAAACGGGTCTGCTGCCGCACGCGAACGCCGGCGCCCTGTATCGCGACGAACTCGCGATGCTGCGCCGTGTTGCACCGTCGCAGGGAATGATGCTGGAGACGTTGCGCGACGACCTCGAGTGCCATCGCAACGCACCCGACAAAGAGCCGCAGCGCCGCCTCGACACGCTCGAGTGGGCGGGTGAACTGCACATTCCGTTCACCACCGGCATCCTCGTCGGCATCGGCGAGTCGCGCGAAGACCGCATCGTCGCCCTCGAGGCGATCGCCGCGTCGCACGAGCGGCACGGTCACGTGCAGGAAGTCATCGTGCAGAACTTCCTGCCGAAGCCCGGCACGATCATGCGCCGCCACGCCGCCTGCCCGCCCGACGACTACCTGTGGTCGATCGCCGTTGCGCGACTCATCCTGCCGAGCGACATCCACCTGCAGGCACCGCCGAACTTGAGCGACGACTTCGGCGTGCTTCTCGACGCGGGCATCGACGACTGGGGCGGAGTGAGCCCGGTCACCGCCGATCACGTCAACCCCGAGCGCCCGTGGCCCGCACTCGACACGTTGCGCGAGGTCACCGAAGCGCGCGGTCGCTCGCTCGCCCCGCGCCTCACCGTGTATCCCGAGCATCTCGGTGACCTCGGCCTCGTGTCGTCACCGACGTGGATCGACCCGGAACTGCGTTTTGCGGTACTCGATCGTGCCGATGCCGAGCTGCTCGGTCGCGACGATCCGGGTGCGGTATGGCCCGAGAAGGTGTCGCCCGCCGACGTCGTGAAAGACGGTGCCGAGGTCGTGCTCGTCGGACACCGCTCGACGCAGTGGTATTCGGGAGCGAGCAATCCCCCGCCAGCGTTGCTCACCGACGCACACTCCCCTGGGCCCGGCGTCGCCGGCGCCATCGGCGAAGTGCTGCGCGGCGTCGAACTGGGCCACGAACTCGGCGAACGCGAGCTGCTCACGCTGTTCGCCGCTCGCGGGCCGGAAGTTCGTGCCGTTGCGGCCGCTGCCGACCGTGTTCGCCGCGACGTCGTCGGCGATGCCGTGACGTGGGTGCACAACCGCAACATCAACTACACGAACGTGTGCACCTTCAAGTGCAAGTTCTGCGGCTTTTCGAAGGGTCCGCTCAGCCTCAACCTGCGCGGCACGCCGTACCTGCTCACCCTCGACGACATCGCGAACCGCGCCCGTGAGGCGTGGGATCTTGGCGCCACCGAAGTGACGTTGCAGGGCGGCATTCATCCCGACTTTGACGGCGACTACTACGTCGACGTCACGCGCGCCGTGAAGCAGGCAGCGCCGGGAATCCACATTCACGGCTTCACCGCACTCGAAGTCACCGAGGGTGCGCGCCGTCTCGGCGAGCCGCTTGCCGCCTACCTCACCCGTCTGCGCGAGGCCGGGCTGGCCTCGCTGCCGGGCACCGCCGCCGAAATCCTCGACGACGAGGTGCGCGCGGTGTTGTGCAGCGACAAGGTGAACACCGAGGAGTGGCTCGAGGCGCATCGTGTCGCACATTCGGTCGGCCTGCGCTCGAACGTCACGATGATGTTCGGTTCGATCGAGTCGCCCCGGTCCTGGGTGCGACACCTGCTCGTCACGCGCAACCTGCAGAAGGAAACGGGCGGATTCACCGAGTTCGTCGGCCTGCCGTTCGTGCACATGGCATCACCCATCTACCTGCAGCGCAAGTCACGCCGCGGGCCCACTTTCCGCGAAACCTTGCTCGTGCACGCCATCGCGCGCCTCGCCTACCGCGGGCTCATCGACAACGTGCAGGCGTCGTGGGTGAAGATCGGGGTTGCCGGAACGCGGCAGTTGTTGCAAGCCGGGTGCAACGACCTCGGCGGAACGCTCATGGACGAAAACATCTCGCGCGCCGCAGGTGCAAGCCACGGGCAGGCAATGGACGAGCAGCGCTTCGCCGATCTCGTTGCGCCGCTCGGACGGCCGTTGCAGCGCCGCAGCACTCTCTACTCGCTCGTGTAGAGCGCTGCGTCGCGTGGCGTCGTCCAGTCGCGACGCTCGCGTTGCGTCGTCGGTGGATCAGGCCGTTGCGGTGCGCGCCGCGGCGAGGTCGCTCTCCAGCTGCGCTTTCAGTTCGTCGATGCCGGCGAATGCACGCTCGCCGCGCAGACGCTGGCGAAACGACACGGCAATGCGCTGTCCGTAGAGGTCGCCGATGAAGTCGAGCAGGTGCGCTTCGAGCAGCGCGTGCTCGGCCTCGGCATAGAACGTTGGCCGACGACCGAGATTGATCGCACAGGCGTGCCGTGACCCGTCGGCGAGCACCGCGAACCCCGCGTACACACCCTCGGCCGGCAGGCACATATTCGTCGGCACGGCGACGTTCGCCGTGGGTACGCCGATGGTGCGACCGCGTTGATCGCCCTGCACGACGACACCGCGCAACTCGTGGTCACGACCGAGCATGACGGCGGCGGTGCGCACGTCGCCGAGCTTCAGGGCCGCACGAATCGCCGTCGAACTCGTCGGCGCACCGCCGTCGACGGCGTGCGTGACGAGCACGAGCGGTTCGACGACGAAGTCGTGATCGGCGCCCATCGATCGCAGCAGCGCAACGTTGCCGCCCCGCCGGTGACCGAAGTGGAAGTCCTCGCCGACGACGATGTCACGCACCTGCAATGCATCAACGAAGACGCGCTCGGCGAAATTCGTCGCCGACTCCTGTGCCTCGCGCGCTCCGAACGGCACGACGATCGTGGCGTCGACGCCCGTGGCAGCGAGCAGTTCGAGCTTCTGGTCGGTGTCGGTGAGCAGCAACGGGGCCGACTCGGGACGCACGACGGATGCGGGGTGCCGCTCGAAGGTGACGACGACGGATGCCGAGTCACTCAGACGGGCGCGGCGAATGACCTCGCCGATGACGGCGAGGTGACCGCGATGCACGCCGTCGAATGCGCCGATGGTGACGACGCTGCGCCGGTCACCGACTACCGCACGTACCGCATCGCGGGTCGGCGATGAGACAACGTGCACGTCGCTTCACGCTAACGGTGCAGGAAGTACGACCTCGGGTCGGCACATGTCACCGATTCCGTACACGGCAAGCACTCGGTCGCCGTGGTCGGCAACGACACACACGACATCCACCGTGGTGGAATGCGTCAGCGGATCAACGCCGAGTTGTGCCGCAGTGAGCGGTCGACCGGTGAGCACCCAGCGGGCCACCTCGTCGTCAACGACCACCCGCGGCAGGTGCGCGAGTCCCGCCGACACGGTACGCAGCTCGGCGTTGTCGATCGAGTCGGCGTCACGGGGCGATTCACCGACGCGAAACTCGCCGATTGCACGGCGACGCAGGCTTCCGAGATGCGCGCAGCCGCCGAGCGCTGCACCGAAGTCGTCGGCGAGCGTGCGCACGTAGGTTCCCGACGAGCATGTGACCGTCACGTCGAACACCGGGTTGCGGTTGCGCACCTCGACGGGTCCGTCGACGTCGAACGAGTACACCTCGATTTCGCGTGCCTCGCGCTCGACGGTGATTCCCTCGCGGGCAAGTTCGTGCAGTCGCTTGCCGTCGATCTTGATCGCCGACACCATCGGCGGCACCTGCATGATGCGACCTGTCAGGGTCACCGCTACGCGACGTGCGCCGTCGAGCGTCACTGCGGACATGTCGGCCGTGCGGGTGACCGCACCCGAATCGTCGAGGGTGTCGGTGGCGGCACCGGTGATGAACCGCGCCGTGTACGTCTTCGGCAAGTCGGAGAAGAACCGCAACAGCCGCGTCGCGTTGCCGACGGCGACGATGAGTACGCCCGTCGCATCGGGATCCAACGTGCCGGAGTGACCGATGCGCCGTTCGTTGAACCGACGCCGCAATCGCCCGACCACGTCGTGGCTCGTCATGCCTGCCGGCTTGTCGACGAGACAGAAGCCGTGCACCTGTGCCGGTCGCCGTGCCATGACGACCCGCTTATTCGTTCGTGCCGGTGCGGTGACGTTCGGCGTCGCGGCGCAACAACTCGTCGATGCGCGCGGCGGCACGGATGGTTTCGTCGGGGGCGAACTGCAACACCGGAGTGCGACGCGACTGCACCTGGCGGGCGATCTCGGACTGCAGGTGCTTGCGATGTTCGCCGAGGGCTTCGACGATCTCGGCGTCTCCGTCCTCGCCGGCCATCGAATCGAAGTACACGATGCCGCGGTTCATCTCGGAGTCGACGTCGACGCTGGTGATCGACACGAGCGTCAGGCGATCGTCGTCGATCCTGGCGAGCTCGTCGGCGATGACCTCGCGCAGCGTCTCACTCAATCGCGCAACGCGCTCGGTGCGACGGCGGTTGTCGGGGCGAAAAGCCGAGGAACGACGTCGTGCACGAGCCATGCATCCACGATACGGAAGTAACGTAAAGGCGCGATGAGCGCCCCCGCCAAGTCCCCGGCTCTGCGCTACACGGCCCGACTCGCCAACGAGATCGAGACGAAGTGGCAGCAATTGTGGGAGGACCGCGGCACGTACGAGGCCCCGAACCCCGCGGGCCCGCTCGCCGACCCGGCCCGCATCGCCGGGCGCAGCAAGTTGTTCGTGCTCGACATGTTTCCGTATCCGTCGGGCGCCGGACTCCACGTCGGCCATCCGCTCGGCTACATCGGCACCGACGTGTACGCGCGGTTCAAGCGCATGACCGGCCACAACGTCCTGCACGCCCTCGGCTACGACTCGTTCGGTCTGCCCGCCGAGCAGCACGCGATCGCCACCGGCATCCATCCGCGGATCAACACCGAGGCGAACATCGCCACGATGCGCCGTCAGTTGCGCCGCCTCGGTCTCGGCCACGACGCACGTCGCAGCATCAGCACGACCGACGAGGACTACTACCGCTGGACCCAGTGGATCTTCCTGCAGATCTTCAACTCGTGGTACGACGAGCGCATCGGTCGTGCGCGTCCGATTTCCGAACTCGTCGCCGAATTCGCCTCGGGCAAGCGCGACGCGGGATCGACGCCGTGGAAGGACATGACGTCGAAACAGCGCAAGGAACTGCTCAACGCGCACCGACTCGTGTATCTCGCCGACGCACCCGTCAACTGGTGCCCCGGTCTCGGCACGATTCTCGCCAACGAAGAGGTCACCGCCGAAGGTCGCAGCGACATCGGCAACTACCCGGTGTTCAAGCGCAACATGCGCCAGTGGACGATGCGCATCACGGCGTACGCCGACCGCCTGCTCGCCGACCTCGACCGACTGAACTGGCCCGAGTCGATCA
>JBIIDI010000085.1:0-7825 GCA_044238425.1 Ilumatobacteraceae bacterium | reverse complement strand
CGGGAATTCCCCGCTCGACGAGGTAACGCCGCGCCGACTCCGCCTCGGTGAACCGGTCCCCCGGCTGCTTGCCGCCGCTGACGACGACGAGCGGGGCACGCCCGTCGCTCCACAACGCAACGACGTGATCGAGGCGCGCGGTGAACTGCGGCGACGGCCGTCCGTCGTACTGGGCCGCGCCGAGCACGACGATGACGTCGGCGGTACGCGACGTCTCGGTGCGTCCCGTCGTCCACACCTGGTAGAGCGTCACGGCGTACGCACAAACGACGACACCGAACACCGCCGCGAAGACGGACACGATCCGCCGCATCCGAACGCGTGTCGTCATCGTGCGGCGGAGCGGGCAAGGGCTGCGTCGATACGTCCGAGCACCGCGGGCGCGCCGAGGATCTCCATCGACTCGAACAGCGGCGGACCGACGGTGCGACCCGTGACCGCGACGCGCAACGGGGCTTGCAACTTGCCGAGTTTCACGTCGTAGTGGGCGCCGACGTCTTCGACGACCTTCTTCAGCGCATCGGCCGTCCAGCCGACGGCGGCGATCCTCTCGCGGATGTCGCGCAGCGTGGGCGTCGCCCACTCGACGGCAAACACCTTGTCGAATGCCGCCTCGTCGATCGTGGGCACGTCGAGGAAGAGAAAATCGACCATCCCCGGCACCTCGGAGAGCAGGGCGACTCGCGTCTGCACGTGCGGGGCTATGGCAAGGAACCGCGCCCTGTCGAACGCATCGTCGGGCCACGGTGCGAACGGAGCGCGCAACCACGGCTGGCAGGCTGCGACGAATTCCTCCGTCGACAGTGCACGGACGTACTCGCCGTTGAAGGCGTGCAACTTCTTGATGTCGAAGAACGCCGGCGAATGGTTCACCGCCGCGAGGGAGAACTGCTCGACGATGCGCTCGAACGGCACGATCTCGCTGTCGCCTTCGGGCGCCCAACCGAGCGTCATGAGGTAGTTCACCATCGCATCGGGCAGCACACCCTCGTCGCGGTACTGCTCGATCGCCACTTTGTCCCGGCGCTTCGACAGCTTCTTTCGCGCCTCGTTGACGAGCACGGGAACGTGCGCCCACGCCGGCGGCTCGCTGCCGAGCGCCGTCCACAACAGCTGCTGCTTCGGCGTGTTCGGCAGGTGTTCCTCGGCGCGCACGACGTGGGTGATGCCCTGCGAGATGTCGTCGACGACGTTGGCGAGGAGAAACACCGGCGTGCCGTTACCGCGCAGCAAGACGAAGTCTTCGATCGCGGTGTGCTCGAACGACACGGCGCCGCGCACGGCATCGTTGACGACGACCGTTCCCTCGGGAACGCGGAAGCGCAACACCCGACCGGGACCGGAGCCGAGTCCACGGTCGCGCGAGTAGCCGTCGTAGCCGGGAACACCGAGCGTCTTTGCCCGCTCCTGCACCTGTTCACCGGTGAGATCGCAGTAGTACGCCATCCCCGACTCGAAGAGGCGTTGCGCTGCGGCGACGTGCGCCGCAGCGTTCGCCGACTGAAAGTACGGCCCCTCGAAGTGCGGATCGTCGCCGGAGATTCCGATCCACGCAAGGGCATCGATGATGCCCTGCGTCCATTGCGGCTCGTTGCGCGATTCGTCGGTGTCCTCGATGCGCAAGACGAAAGTACCGCTGCTGCGTCGAGCGAGAATCCAGTTGTACAGCGCTGTGCGCGCGCCGCCGACGTGGAAGTAGCCGGTGGGTGACGGCGCGAAGCGATATCGGGGCGTCACGGACATCGCGCACGCAGACTACCGACGTGCACCGAGAGGTAGGTTGAGGTCATGGCCCGTGACACCACGCTTCCCGAACCCGCATCCGCCGAAAGTCACGACGATCCGGGTCACCGCGCACTGGCCGGTGGTTCCGCGCGCGCCGGAGTGTTCGGCTTCAGCGACGGCCTCGTCACGAACGTGTCGATGATCATCGGTTTTGCCGCGAGCGGGGTGGGACCCGGCGTCGTGCGCCTCGCCGGCATCGCGTCGGCGGTCGCCGGAGCGGCGTCGATGTCGGTCGGCGAATGGGTGTCCGTGCGCGCACAGAACGACCTCGTTCGCCGCGAAACCGCCCTCGAATTGCGCGAGTTGCTGCACAACACCGGAGCCGAGACGACCGAACTCATCGGCATCTATCGCGCCCACGGCATGTCGAAGGAGCAGGCGACGAAGGCAGCCAACGAAGTGATGAAGGATCCGCAGCGCGCACTTCTCGTGCACGCCCGCGAGGAATTCGGCATCGACCCGACGCAGCTGCCGAATCCGATCTCGGTCGCGGCGATCTCCCTCGTCACGTTCCTTCTCGGGGCCTTCCTGCCGATCGTTCCGTGGATGATCGGCGGCGGCAACGGGGCACGCATCGCATCGATCATCATCGGGCTGACCGCTGCGGCGATCGCGGGCGGCATCATCGGTCGCCAGGCACAGCGCTCCGTCGTGCGCAGCGCCCTGCGACAGGTTGCGGTGCTCGTCATCGCCGTCACGGTCACATTCGCCGTCGGCAGCATCGTCGGAGTGAACGTCTCGTGACCCGCCAGGTCAACGTCTACGGCGAACCGCTCATTCCGTGCAGCACCGATCCGATGACGGGATGGTTCCGCAACGGTT
Organism: Ilumatobacteraceae bacterium; assembly: GCA_044238425.1. Taxonomy (GTDB): domain Bacteria; phylum Actinomycetota; class Acidimicrobiia; order Acidimicrobiales; family Ilumatobacteraceae; genus F1-60-MAGs027. The sequence goes on along the minus strand of JBIIDI010000085.1, from coordinate 5,218 downwards.
GTTGTGAAACCGACGGCAGCGACACCGGCGTGCACACGGTGTGCGCGGTGATGACGGCGGAGTTCCTCGAGTTCTCGAAAGCGGTGGGCAACGACTTGTCGACGCCGATGCCGCAGTACGGATTCCCCGGCCTGCAGCCGGGCGATCAGTGGTGCCTGTGCGCGGCGCGATGGCAGGAGGCGTTCGAGGCAGGCAAGGCTCCGCAGGTGCGCCTCGCCGCAACCCACGCCTTCACCCTCGAGTTCGTCCAACTCGCCGACCTCGAGCGATTTGCCCTAGACGCACGTTGACGAATCGCCGCACGGCGATGAGTTGTCTCCTCAGGCGCCGGTGAGTGCGCGCCACGACCCCGGCATCGCCTTGGCGACCGCTTCGGGGGTCATGAGGATCGTCGACTGCGGCACCATGTCGACAATGCGTCGCGCCTCGGCGTAATGGTGCACGACGTTGGCGACACCTTCGAACACTTCACGGCGGACCGCGACGAGATCGGCGGGCGGTGCGGCGAGCAGGTATCCCCAGATCGTCAACGCGATCGTCATGTCGTGAATGACGGGAGCGCGTCCGAAGTGCGCGGCGCGGCGCAGCGCGATGCCGATGCACCCCTGGACGGCATCGTCGACCGACTCGCCGTCGGTGACGACGATCCGCGGTCGCAGACGCTCGGCGAGCACGTAGACGTACCCCTGGTCGGGGCCGGGATGTCCGAGTCGCTCGCCGTGCGGTTGACGCGTGCGGATCGCCGCGGGGCGATCGTTCGTCCACGGCCCGGGTACGAAGTCGGGTGACGAGTAGGCACGCGGTTCATCGGCGGGCGTGACGGGTGCGTACTTCGGTGCGGCCATTGTGCTCAGTGTACAAAACCCGCGCGTACGGGTCGCGCCCGACGCTGCAACGGTGCCCCGAGCGCAACGTGGCGGTCGTGTCGAGCTACTTGGCGCGGCGCTGCAACCGCTCGATGAGCGCACGAACGTCATCGATGCGCGCATCGGCGCCGAGCTCGGCGGCGAGTTCGTCGGACACGACGGCGGCTCCACCGACGATGCACGGGGCATTCGTCACCGCCCGCACGGCGGCGATCGATGCGCGGGCGTTGTCGAGGGCATCGGCAACGGTGACACCGACGCACACCGCGACGAGATCGTCGACCCCCGTCACGGCGCGAGCAAACGACTCGGCGGGAACGTCCGCTCCGATGTCGGACACGACGAACCCTCCGCAGCGCAGGAGATCGGCGACCATCGTGATCATCAGGCTGTGGTGCTCTCCGGCGGGTGCCCCGATGACGATGGTCCCGCGCGAGGTGCCGCGATGGGCAAAACGCGGGCTCGTGCGACCCATGAGTCGGGCGACGATGTTGCTCGCCCGGTGCTCCTCGTGGATCGCCAACTCGCCGCGCGACCATCGCTCACCGATCGAGCGCATCGCCGGCGACACGACCTCGACGTACAGAGAGAACAAGTCGTGACCGCTGGCGAGCGCATCGTCGATGACTCCTTGCGCCGCCGATTCGTCACCGGCAACGAGTCGCGCCTCGAGGCGTTCCGCCCAGCGCGCCTTCGCCCGACCGCCGTGCTTGGCACGCGGCACTGCAGCGTCCTGCGTCGTCGCGCGTTCCCGCTCGGCAAGGAACTCCCCGAGATCGGCCCGCGTCACGCGCCACTCGCCACCGTCGCGATGTGCCCGCAACCGACCCATGCGCACCGAGCGGTACACGGTCATGTAATGGACGTTGAGTTCGGCCGCCACCTCGTGGAGGGTGAGCGTCGTCGTCGGCACTCCATCGATTGTCCCTGCACGGCCGGGCGCACGCCCGACGGAGCGGGGAAAAATCAGCCGATTGTCGGCACCATTCCCGGCTGCCAGTGGCGGTAGAGCTCCTCAACGACGGGAACGAGGCTCGTCGCGTCGACGCCGGGAGCGAGATCGACCGTCACGGTGTTCGAGTACACGTGGACCGCGCGCACGGCACCCTTCGCAAAGAGTCGTCGAGCCAACTCGGCGCCCGGGGTCATGCCCCGTGCCTCGTCGAGCGACCCGTAACGCTCATGACCCATGCCGGTGAGCGAGCGATTGAGATCGAAGCGCACCCGACCGGGTGTCGCGGTTGGACGGAGAGTGACGGCAACTGGTTGACCCACGCGGCGAGCGTACCGCAGTTCCCGCCGTGTGCCGGAACCCGCCGCACTACTCTGGCGCCATGACGCACGTGCCGTCACTTGACGAGTTCACTGCGGCCGCTACGTCGTTCCTCGATGCGCACGTCCCGCGCAAGGAAGCGGCTCGTGCCTTCGTGTGGGGCGAGGGTTCCGACAACGTCGCGATGTTCGAGGAACGTGACCGCGCGGAGGAAGAGCGCGTCGTCGCCGAGGCACGCCGCTGGCGAACGGCGAAGTTCGACGCCGGTTTCGGTTGGATCACCGGACCCGCGGAATTCGGCGGTGCCGGTCTCCCGGGCGCGTACGAACGGGCATGGAACGCCCTCGAATCGCGCTACCGCGTTCCCGCGCAGGGAATCTTCACCATCGGGCTCGGCATGGTCGCACCGACGATCCTTGCCCACGGCAGCCAACGCGCCAAGGAGACGTTCCTGCGCGCCATGTGGCGTGCCGACATCATCGGCTGCCAACTCTTTTCCGAGCCGGGCGCGGGCAGCGACCTCGCATCGCTGCAGATGAAGGCGGAACGGGACGGCGACGAGTGGGTGATCACCGGCCAGAAGGTGTGGACGTCGGGTGCACAGTTCAGTGACATCGGCGAAATCGTGTGTCGCAGCGATGCTTCGTTGCCCAAGCACAAGGGCATCACGGCGTTCGTCGTCGACATGCGCGCCCCGGGCGTCGAGATCCGGCCGCTGCGCCAAATGACGGGTGGAGCATCGTTTAACGAGGTGTTCTTCAACGAGGTGCGCGTACCCGACTGGTGCCGACTCGGCGACGTCAACGCCGGGTGGGGCGTTGCGCTCACGACGCTGATGAACGAGCGCGCCGCGATCGGCTCGCTCGGCGGCGGGGATGTGTCGATGTTCGCGCGAGTGCTCGGAATGGTGCGGCACTTCGGACGTGACGGCGATCCCGTGGTGCGCGACATGCTCGCCGACCTCTACGTGCACAACAAGGTTGCGGCGTACACGAACAAGCGCGCCCTCGACAAGCTGCGCGCCGGACAGACTCCGGGGCCCGAGATGTCGATCTCGAAGATGGCACTCGTCGAGAATCAGCGACGCATCATCGAGCTCGTTGCCCACGTTGCCGGACCGCGGCTGCAAGCCGACGCCGGCGAATGGGGCACGTACGCATGGAGTGCGTACCTGCTCGGCGCCCCCGGGCTGCGCATCGCGGGCGGCTCCGACGAGGTGATGCGCAACATCGTCGCCGAGCGCGTTCTCGGTTTGCCGAAGGAAACCGGCATCGATTCAACGTCGCCGTTCAAGGACCTCGCAGTCGGTACGCAGAAGTCGAACTGATTCGGACATCACCGCGCGTCGCGCGGAATGCCGAGGCGTTCCATGTATCCCCACGACACGCGGTGTTCGCGCGACACGCCGTGCGCGAGCAGTCCGGCGACGTGCTTCGGGCACGAGTACCCCTTGTTCGTCGCGAACGACCAGTGCGGAAGTTCGTCGGCAAGACGACGCATCATGCGGTCACGCGACACCTTCGCGAGGACGGACGCTGCAGCGATCGACAACGACGTCGACTCGCCGCCGACGAACATGTGCACCTCGGGAACGAGGGGCGTGACGAAGTCCCAGCGGCCGTCGACGAGCGCGACGTTGGGGGCGCAGCCGTTGCGCGAGAGCTCGTCGAGCGCACGCGACGTGGCGAGTTTCTGGGCGACGCTCATCCCGAGCTCGTCACATTCCCGCGCCGATGCAAGACCGAGGCTCCACGCGCTGCACGCACAGGCCACGGCGTCGAATGCCGCCTCGCGTCTCTTTTCGCTGAGCGACTTCGAGTCGCGCGCAGGAACGTCGGACGCCGGCACGTCGCTGCGCAACACGGCGACACCGATGACGAGCGGACCGGCCCACGAACCCTTGCCCACCTCGTCGATGCCGCACACGATGCGACCGGCTCCATGTCCGAGGCCGATCTCGACGTCGAGCGTCGGCAGCGGTCGCGTCGTCACGACGCGGCGGTGACGGCGAGCAACACATCGCCGCGGGTGCCGGTAACCGACCACGCCGGATCGAGACGCGGCGCCATGATCGTCACGGGAGCGGGTCCCGTGCTCTCCCACAGCACGGCGAGACGTTCCCCGTGCCAACGCATGGCAAACGACAGCGTGTGCTGCGGACCCACACACACACCTTCGACGTTGCCGTCGACCCCGCGCCAGGACGCCGGGAACCCGGGCGCGAACAACTCGATCGTCACACCTCCCGCCTCGTCGGCCGACACCGCGCGAACGCAGCGCTGCTCGATGCCCGCCGCGACGTCGATCGCGGTGACGAGGTCGAAGCGCTGCGGATTCGCGAGATCGTGACCGGCGAGCGGATCGGGCGGCAGCGGCGCGACGACGTCGGCAACGGCGAGTCGTGCCCACAGTCGTGCCGCGTCGGCGGCGGCCCGCTCCTCGTTCGATGCACGCAGTGCGAATGCAGCCTGCTGCACCGCGCGGTGGGCACGTCCGTGCGGACCCTGCGACGTGCGCATCGTGCGCGCGATGCGCGCCACCGCATCGGCGACCGGGGCGATCCACTCGTCGAGCGACTCCCCCATCCGCGTGCGCTCCGCGAGGCCGAGCAGGGCGAGATCGGGCGCGGCCTCGAGCAATTCGTCCCACTCATGACCGTGGGCGACGGCGATCCGTGCCCGCGCGGCGACGAGCGCCGCCGCGTACGTCGTTGCGGGAATGTCGATGCGGCTCGCCGCGCCGCTCACGGCGACCCAACCCGCTGCGACGCGATCGGCATCGGCGAGATGCGCCGGATCGGTCGTGCCGGGTCCGACGGCCAGACGGAGAGTGGCGCGGTGCCCGACCGAATACGACCGTGCCGTCGCGGGCACACCGGGCACGGCGTCGACGGATCGGGGTTGCTGACCGGCTCGCGTCGCCGGACCGTCGACGATGAACGCACACGCGCGCGGTGATTCGTTGACGAACTCGAGCACGAGCGTGCCGCCGTCGTCGGCGACCATCCAGCACGTGAGCGACGCGTCACCTCCTGGCAGGGCGATGCGCTGCGTGACGACGGGCGCTCCGGCGGCGCTCG
>JBIIDI010000084.1:0-7931 GCA_044238425.1 Ilumatobacteraceae bacterium | reverse complement strand
GGTCGCGTGCCACGGTCAGACCGACTTTCCGGAGCGTGCACCGGAACGCAACTGCTCGCGCAAGTGTGCCCGGGAGTCGTCCGACAACGCCTGCAGGTGCTGACGGAATCGCTCCGCACCGTCGACTTGGCGCGTACGACCGCCGTCGGCTGCGACGAGGTACGCGAGGATGCCCGCCGACACGATCGAGATTGCAGCGAACATGATGCTCAGGGTTCCGGCCACGGCGATCACCGGCGACTCGTCACTGACACGTCGGTGATCGGCTGCGCGTTGGTTCCCCAGTCGCTGCCGTCGGCCCACGTCTCGTGCTTCCATATCGGAACCGAGTCCTTCAGAGTGTCGATGGCGAAACGTGCCGCCTCGAACGCCGCCGGTCGGTGCGGTGCCGACACGACGACGACGACCGCGGAGTCGGTGAGCTGCAGCAGTCCGACGCGGTGCACCATGCCGATGCGACCGAGGTCGGGCCACCGAAGGCGCATCTCGGCGGCGATGTCGCACATTCGTCGGCGCGCGGGCTCCTCGTACGCCTCGTACGCGAGCGTCGTGACGTCATGGCGGCCGTCTGCATGGTCGCGCACCGTTCCGGAGAAGAGCACTACCGCTCCGCACGACTTCGTCACGGCCCAGTCGTACATACCGGCGACGTCGATGACGTCGCCGCTGAGCTCGATTCGATCGATCGCGTCGCCGGAAACTGCGTGATCGTGACGCGGCATCGCCATCATCGTACCGTGCATCGCACGAACGACCGTCCGAACGCCGCGCCATAGCATCGTCGTCGTGAGCGAGGACTCGGGCGACGACTCGGGTGTCGATCCGCTGCGCCATCCCCTCTTCGGTCCGATGGCGCGAGCCCTCGCCGGAAGCGGCCCCATCCACTGGGACGTCGCCCGACAGACGGCGATGATGATCGCAACCGGTGGTTCCCCCGAGGTGAACGTCGATCCGACCACCCGTATCGCCATAGAACGCCTCGCGCCGATCGCCGAGATGCACGTGCGCGACGTGACCCAACTCGAGGTGAGCGCCTCGAACGTCGCCGTCGTCGACCGCTCGACGTGGGTCCACCACACTCTCGCCGAGTGGCGCACCTTCTTCTCCTCGCTCGCCGGATCACTGCAACCTCCCGGCGACCGTGACGCAGATCCCGTCGCGGCGATGCTCGCCAACGTCGGGCGGATGATCGCGCCCGCAATGACCGGCATGTCGATCGGATCGATGATCGGAACCCTCGCGACGACGTCGTTCGGTTGCTACGACCTGCCGTTGCCCCGCGACCCGCACGGTGCGATCCGGATCATCGGGCGCAACGTCGACGAGTTCGCACGTGAATGGTCGCTCGAAGCCGACGACGTGCGACTGTGGGTCGTCGTGCACGAACTCGCCACTCATGCGGTGTTCAACGTCGTCGACATTCGCAACCACGTCGTCGAATTGATCACCGGTTTTGCCGGCGCGTTCCGTCCGGATCCAGAGGCACTGATACACGGACTCACCGACGTCGATCCGTCCTCGGCCGACCCGATGGCACTCATGCAGCGCTTCGTCGACGATCCGACGCTGCTCATCGGAGCGGTTCGCTCACAGGAACAGGATCGGATACAACCGATTCTCGACGCGGCCATGACGGCGCTCATCGGCTTCGTCGACGTCGCGGTCGACGAGGTGACCAACAGGGTTCTCGGCTCGTCGTCGCGCATCAGCGAGGCGGTGCGCCGACGTCGCGTCGAGGAATCGAACCAACGGACCGTCGTCGAGAATCTCCTCGGTCTGCGCCTCGATCGTGACGGCGTTGCCGCCGGGCGTGCGTTCGTCAACGGGGTCATCGAACGGGGCGGGCGCGATGCCCTCGCCCGCATGTTCACGGCGGCGCACCGGCTGCCAACCCCGGCGGAAATCGCGGCGCCGGGCCTCTGGCTGGCGCGCGTTGAATTCGACTAGACGCGCTCGAACTTGTAACCGAGTCCGCGGATCGTCACGATCGACCGCGGCACCGCGGGATCGGACTCCACCTTCGAACGCAGGCGCTTGATGTGCACGTCGAGCGTCTTCGTGTCGCCGTAGTAGTCGCTGCCCCACACGCGGTCGATGAGCTGTTCGCGCGTCATCACCCGACCGGCGTTCACCATGAGCACGTAGAGCAACTCGAACTCCTTCAGCGGCAACTTCGTCGGCTCGCCGCGAATGACGACGACGTGACGCTCCGGGTCGATCGACACGTCGCCGACGACGACTGCACTGTTCGAGGCGCTCGCGCCCGAGTCGGAAGGAAGCGTTCGTCGCAACGCGGCGCGAATGCGGGCCGTCAGCTCGCGCATACGGTAAGGCTTCACGACGTAGTCGTCGGCGCCGACCTCGAGACCGACGACCGTGTCGAGTTCCGTCCCTTTCGCCGACACCATGATGATCGGCACCATGCTGTGCTTGCGGATTTCCCGGCACACGTCGGTTCCCGACACCTTCGGCAGCATGACGTCGAGAAGGATGACGTCGGGGTTGACGCCCTCCCATGTGCGCAACGCTTCGGCACCGTCACGCGCCACTTCGACGTTGAAGCCTTCGCGCTTCAGTCCGACGACGAGTGCCTCGACGAACGACTCTTCGTCCTCGACGACGAGAACGGTCGGCTCGGTGACGCTCATGCGCCGACTCCGTGCGATGCATCCGTCGTACGTGCCGACCCCGACTCGGCGTGCGTCTCAATCACCGGGACGACGTACCGCGGAAGGACGACCGTGAACGTGGCACCGCGACCCTCTTCCGAGATGACGCTCACCGTTCCACCGTGGTTCGCAATGACGTGACGCACGATCGACAGTCCCAAGCCCGAGCCGCCCGTCGAGCGGCTGCGCGCACGGTCGACGCGGTAGAACCGCTCGAAGATTCGCTGCTGATCCTTCGCCGCGATGCCGATTCCTTCGTCGATCACTTCGACCGACACCGAAGCGTCACCAGCCGTCACGCGCAGTTGGACGAGCTTCCCGTCTCCGCTGTACTTGATCGCATTTTCCACGAGATTCGCCACGGCCGAAACGAGCTGATTCTGGTCACCTTTGACGAAGACCCCCTTCGGGCAATCGGTCTTCAGTGCGATCCCCGTGCGGGCACATTCGTGTTGCATGCGGGCGGTTACCTCGTTGACAACGAGCGACATGTCCACGGCGTCCCAGTGCTCTGCACCGCCGAATTCGATGCGCGACAGGTCGAGCAGGGCGTCGACCGTGTGCGACAGTCGGTACGACTCGGCGACGATTCGTTCCGCGAAGCGCGAGAGTACCTGCGGGTCCTTCTCGTCGACCATGGCGTCGGCGAGCGCGGCGATGCCGCCGATCGGCGTCTTCAATTCGTGGCTGAGGTTGGCAACGAAGTCGGTCCGCACGGTGTCGATGCGCACACGCTCCGTCACGTCCTCGATAGTGACGATGCCACCGCCGGAGAGCAGGCGCCGACCACGCAGATCGAACGAGCGTGTCGGTTGTCCCGAGGTCTGCAGGAGGCGCTGCGTCTCGCCCCCGGCCAACGTGCTCTTCAACAGCACCTCGGCGGCTTCCTCGACGAGCACGTCGACATGCCGAACACCGGTCATCGCCGCGGCGGCGACGTTCTTGAACGTGACGACCCCGGCCGGATCCGCGACGACGACACCTGCAGGTAGTGCGTCGAGCGCCGAACGCAGCACGACGATCGAGTCCTCGAAGTTTTCACGCGCGGCGGGCTCGGAACCGTCCGTCACCGGTTGCGCGGAGCGGGTGCCCCGAGATTCGGGACGTCGAACCGACAGTCCGAGCGCGACACCGACGAGGAGAACGACGATTGCGAGGAGGAGATCCATCGTGACGCGCGACCTCAGGCGGTCGGCAGAGGATGTTCCCCGGTCGCGTCACGCTGACGCTGACGATCGATCGCCTTCAACTCGGGCTTCCAACCGGTGAGCGCAAAGCGGACACGTTCGCCGACGTTCACGGCATGGTCACCGATGCGTTCGTAGAACCGGGCGACGACGGCGAGCTGCACCGCGAGCTGGAGATCCATCCGCTCGCGCGCATGGGTCTCGAAGATCGAGCCGACGAACTGACGGTGCAAACCGTCGAGGAACGAGTCCATATCTTCGAGCGCCGCAGCCGTCGCAGCATCGTTCTCGGCGAACGAATTGATCGCAGCGGTGAAGAGTTGTTCGCCCTGCTCGCTCATCTTCGAGATGAGTCCGCGCAGGACGGGATCGATTTCCTTGCCGTAGATGCGTCGCGCGGCCTTGCAGATGTTCACGGTGAGGTCCGCCGAGCGCTCGAGATCGCTGACGATCTTCAGGATCGACACGAGCTGGCGGAGTTCGCCGGCGACCGGCGCCTGCAGGGCGAGGATCTCGAAAACACGGTTCTCGATGTCGTGTGAGCGGGCGTCGATCTCGTCGTCGGATTGAACGAGGTAGTCGGCACCCTCGAGATCACCGTTGAGCAACACCGCCGTTGCGCGGGGGATCGCCTCGATGACCGATGCTCCGAGACGGACCACTTCGGCGCGCAGCGCCTCCATCTCGGAATGGAAAGTCTTCCTCGTCTCTTCCATGTGCGGTCTCCCGTCGTACGACCTTGGGCACAAGGGTACGGGGTCGATGAAGCGCCCCGGTGAGATCGCGCTGAATGCCGCCTTGCGGGAATCTGAACGTTCGGTGAACGTCGCCTACGACGGTCGCACCTGGGTGCGCACCACCCAGTCGTGCAGTTGACGCTGTGCATCATTCGTCCCGCCGTGCTCACCGACGAGTCGCCACGAATCGTCCGAGTCGAGTCGGTAGTGCACGTTGCCGTCGTCGAGGAGGAATCCGAGCACCGTGTCGAGCCACGCGCGATGCTTCGGGTGCGTGAGACGCACGAGGGTCTCGATGCGTCCCTCGAGGTTGCGGCTCATGAGGTCGGCGGAGCCGATGAGGTGCAACGGCTCACCGTCGGTGTGCCCGTGCTCGAAGCGGTAGATCCGGGAGTGCTCGAGATACCGACCGAGGATCGACCGAACGGTGACGTTCTCCGACATGCCGGGAACACCCGGCCGCACGCAACAGATGCCGCGCACGATGAGGTGGATCCGCACGCCGGAGTTGCTCGCGGCATAGAGCGCCTCGATGACGTCGGGTTCCTGGATGGCGTTCAGCTTCAGGGTGATGCGACCAGCATCCCCATACGACGCCTCCTTGTATATGAGGTCGACGATCCGCGACTTCATCTGGTGCGGGGCAACGAGCAACTCTTCGTAACGGGGCTCGCGTCCGTACCCGGTGAGGTAGTTGAAAAGTTCCGTCGCATCGCGACCGACGTGCTCTTCGCAGGTGAAGAAACCGATGTCCTCGTACACCTTCGCCGTCGCCGAGTTGTAGTTGCCCGTCGCGAGGTGAACGTACCGCTTCATGCCGGCCGGTTCGTCGCGAACGACGAGGATGCACTTCGCATGCGTCTTCAGGCCGACGAGACCGTACGTGACGTGCACGCCCGCGTACTCGAGCTCGCGGGCCCATGACACGTTGCGCGCCTCGTCGAAGCGTGCCTTCAATTCGAGAACGACCGCGACTTGCTTTCCCGCCTCGGCCGCGGCGATGAGGTGGCGGGCGATGGCGCTGTCACCCGACGTGCGATACAGAGTCATCTTGATGGAGAGCACCTTCGGGTCACGGGCCGCCTGTTCGACGAAAGCCTCGGTCGACGATGCGAACGACTCGTACGGATGGTGAACGAGCAGTTGGCGAGCGGCGATGACGTCGAAGATGCTGCGACCCGAGTCGTGCGCGGCAACGAGACGTCCGGCGGTGACCGGAGTCCACGGTTCGTAACGCAGATGCGGAACGTCGAGGTTCGACAGTTGTTGCAGCAACGTGAGATCGATCCACGAGCGGTGCCTGATGACGTCGACGGGCTGGAGTTCGAGCTCGTCGAGAAGCAGCTCGAGCACGCGAGCGGGCATCGACTCCTCGACTTCCAGGCGCACAGCACGACCGAAGCGGCGGCGGCGCAGTTCCAGTTCGACGGCAGCGAGGAGGTCCTCGGCATCCTCGTCGTCGAGACTGAGGTCGGCGTTGCGCGTCACCCGGAATCTCGACACGCTTTCGACGTTCATGCCCGGGAAGAGGCGGTCGAGATGTGCCGCAATGACGTCCTCGAGCAGAACGAATTCACCCGACGACGTCGCGAGAAGGCGCGGGAAGTTGCGTGGCACCTTCAGCCGCGCAAATCCCTCCCGATTGGTGTCGGGATCGCGCAGCACCACGGCGAGGTTGAGGGCGAGATTCGAGATGTAGGGAAAGGGATGTGACGGGTCGACGGCGAGCGGAGTGAGCACGGGAAAGATGCGCGCCTCGAAGTCGGCGGACAACTCGTCTCGCGAGCGTCGCGACAACTTCGACCATGCGACGATGCGGATGCCCTCCGCATCGAGTGCCGGACGCAGCACGTCGATGAGCAGGCGTTCCTGTCTTTCGACGAACCACTGCACCCGCGAAGCGATTTCCCGGATCTGCTGCGCGGGAGTGCGCCCGTCGGGACTCTTCGTTGCGACGTCACCGGCCACCTGGTCCTTCAGCGCCGCCACGCGGATTTGGTAGAACTCGTCGAGATTCGATGCGGAAATCGCGACGAACTTGCACCTCTCGAGCAGAGGAAGTCCGTTGCTCGATGCGAGGGTGAGTACGCGCTCGTTGAAGTCGAGCCAACTCAGCTCTCTGTTGATGTAACGGGACTCGATGGGCTCAAGGTACCGAGGCGGGGCCGACGGCAACCCCGGATTGCGCAATGATCGCCGAGACTTCATCCGTCGTTCACCGGTCATTCGTACGGGGGACGTGCCGACGTCACGCTCGCGATTCGCACCGTGTTCATTCGGCGCACTGTATTGATCTGGCGCGCCACGGGGGGTCCTAGGAGTTCACCTCGGCGGGGAACCATTCGACGCTGATGTTTTCACGCACTGCATCTCCGTTGATCCGCTCGCGGTTGCGGCGGAACTGGGAGTCCTTCCACGGGATGAAGGCAAGTCGGGCAAGGACACGAGCCTGGAACTCCTCGAGTACCGAACGATCGCCGTAGTCGCCGATGACCTCCCAGTGGGGGTACACGGGTCCGACGTACGTGATCCGGACGTGCGCCCGGGGCGGTTCCTTGTGCGTGCTGACGTCGGACATTGCGGCCTCCAGGTGTCTCAGGCTATCGGTGATCCCCGTCACCGGGGATTCCCGGTCCCGGGAGTCCTCTGAACACGTCGCAGCGGCTCGTTGAAGTGGTGGAATGTGAAGCGATGTCCGACCTCATTGCCGCACTCGACGTGGGGACGAACAGCTTTCACCTAGTCGTTGCCAAACCGACGTCGAGCGGTTTCGAAGTGGTTACCCGCGAACGTGAGGTCGTCCGCCTCGGTCGCGGCGGCGGCGACATGAAAGAAATCTCCGGCGATGCGATGGAGCGCGGTGTGCACAGTCTCGTGCGCATGCACGAGATCGCGAACTCGCACGGGGCGACGTTGCGCGCCGTGGCGACGAGCGCCGTTCGCGAGGCAACGAACCGCGGCGACTTCATCAGACGTGCCCGCAAGGAGGCTGGCATCGATCTCGAGGTTGTGTCCGGCACCGAAGAGGCGCGACTCATCCACCTCGGTGTCCTTAACGCGATCGGCGTCCACGATCAGGTGATGTTCATGTGCGACATCGGCGGCGGCTCCACCGAGGTCGTCGTCGGACTCGACGACGAGGTGATGTTCGCGCGCAGTTTCAAGCTCGGCGCGGTCCGTCTCACCGACCGGTTCTTCACCCATGAGAATCTTCATCCGAGCGCGGTGTCGAGTTGCCGGCACTTCGTGCGCTCGACGTTCGCCGTCGTCGCGCCCGAAGTTCGCGGTCTCGGCTTCCAGGTGGCCGCCGCCTCGTCGGGCACGGCGGAGACCGTCGC
>JBIIDI010000083.1:0-7970 GCA_044238425.1 Ilumatobacteraceae bacterium | reverse complement strand
ACCACGGTCGCGATCGACACGATCATCAACCAAACAGGCCTCGGCGTGAAGTGCATCTACGTCGCCATCGGCCAGAAGGGTTCGACCGTCGCCCAGACCGTCGAGACCCTGCGCCAGTTCGGTGCGCTCGAATACACGGTCGTCGTCGCGGCTCCCGCGTCCGACCCGGCACCGTTCAAGTACCTGGCGCCGTACGGCGGTTGCGCGATGGGTCAGCACTGGATGGAAAACGGCGAGCATGCGCTCATCGTGTACGACGACCTGTCGAAGCAGGCCGAGGCGTACCGCCAGATTTCCCTGTTGCTGCGCCGACCGCCGGGTCGCGAGGCGTACCCCGGCGACGTGTTCTACCTGCACAGCCGTCTTCTCGAGCGTGCGGCGAAGTTGAGCGACGCTCTCGGCGCGGGTTCACTCACGGCATTGCCCGTCATCGAAACGAAGGCGGGTGACGTGTCGGCGTACATTCCGACGAACGTCATCTCCATCACCGACGGACAGGTGTACCTCCAGGACAGTCTCTTCAAGTCGGGTGTTCGTCCGGCAGTCGACGTCGGTATCTCGGTGAGCCGCGTCGGTGGCGCCGCACAGATCAAGGCGATGAAGAGCGTGTCGGGAACCCTCAAGCTCGACCTCGCTCAGTTCCGCGAACTCGAGGCCTTCGCCACGTTCGGTTCCGAACTCGACGCGATTTCGAAGGCCCAGCTCGAGCGCGGCTACCGACTCGTCGAGTTGCTGAAGCAGCCGTTGAACAGCCCGATGCCGGTCGAGGAACAGGTCGTGTCGATCTTCGCCGGAACGAAGGGCTATCTCGACGACCTGCCGGTCGCCGACGTGCGCCGTTTCGAGAGCGAGTTGCTCGCGCACATGCGCGCGCGCCACTCGAGCACGCTCGCCGGCATCCGTCAGGATCCGAAGGCCGACGTGCCGAAGGATCTCGGCGACATCATCACCGCGTTCAAGAAGCAGTTCACGCCGTCGACGCAGGGTGCGGCGAAGGCCGACCCGACCGCGGTCGACGCGGGTGAGCTCGGCGATGCCGCAAGCAAGAAGACATTGGCCACGGAGTAACGGGAAGCGGTAACGGACGATGGCTGGCGGTCAGGAGCGCATTCTTCGCGGACGGATTCGTTCCGTCCAGGCGACGAAGAAGATCACGCGCGCGATGGAGCTCATTGCTGCGTCGCGCATCGTGAAGGCTCAGCAGCGCGTGCAGGCCGCCGTGCCGTACAGCGAGCTCATCACGAACGTCGTGAAGGATCTCGCCGCGGCCGGTGCCGGTGCCGACTCGCCATTCCTGAAGCCGCGTGCCGACCTGAAGCGCACCTGCTACGTCACGATTGCCGCGGACCGCGGGTTGTGTGGCGGCTACAACGCCGGTGTCCTGCGCGCCACCGAGGGAGAAGTGAAAGCGGACGTGTTGAAGGGTCGCGACTACGCGATCGTTCCCGTCGGACGAAAGGCGGAGAGCTACTTCCGTTTCCGTGGGTACACGTTGAAGAAGGGCTTTTCCGGATTCAGTGACGCGCCGAAGTATGAATCGGCCAAGGAAATCGGTATGTACGTCACCGAACTCTTCCTTTCGGGACAGGTTGATCGCGTCGAGCTCGTCTACACGCGGTTCATCTCCGCCGGCAACCAAGAAGTCGTGCGTCGTCCGCTGGTTCCGCTCGAGACCGACGTGCTCGAGGGCGGTGACGCCCGTCCCGCCGGTGGCGGCAGCCAATACGAATTCGAGCCGGATGCCGACGCGATCCTCGGATCGCTGCTTCCGCGCTACGTCGAGGCCCGCGTGTACGCGGCATTGCTCAACGCCGCGGCGAGCGAGCACGCGTTCCGTCAGCGCGCGATGAAGTCCGCCACGGACAACGCCGAAGAACTCATCAAGAACCTGTCGCGCACGATGAACCGTGCCCGCCAGGACTCGATCACCACCGAAATCATGGAGATCGTCGGCGGTGCCGAGGCGTTGAGCTCGGACAACTAAGAGAACGACTACGAAGACGGATCTATCAAAGGAGCAACGATGACAGCAACGATGAACTCCACGGATCGCAAGGACGGCCGCGTCGTCGCGATTGCCGGACCGGTGATCGACGTCGAGTTCCCGCGGGGCTACCTGCCGGAACTCAACCAGGCGCTCGAGTTCACCGTCGAGGTCGACGGCAAGCCGAACGTCATCCTCGCCGAAGTCGCGCAGCAGCTCGGTCACAGCCGTGTCCGCGCGGTGTGCCTGAAGCCCACCGACGGTCTGCGCCGCGGAACGGTCGTGCGCGACACGGGTCGCGGCATCTCGGTTCCCGTCGGCAACAAGACCCTCGGTCACGTGTGGAACGTGTGGGGCGAGGTGCTCGACGGCAACAACGACGACTTCAAGGACGTCGAGCGCTGGGAGATCCACCGTCCCGCCCCGGCATTCGACACCCTCGAGCCGACGAAGCGCATGTTCGAGACGGGCATCAAGGTCATCGACTTGCTCACGCCGTACCTCGCCGGTGGAAAGATCGGTCTGTTCGGTGGTGCGGGCGTCGGCAAGACGGTGCTCATCACCGAGATGATCAACCGCGTCGCCTCGAAGCACGGTGGTGTGTCGGTGTTCGCCGGCGTCGGCGAGCGCACCCGTGAGGGAACCGACCTGCGCATCGAAATGGCCGAGTCCGGAGTGTTCGAGAAGGCCGCACTCGTGTTCGGTCAGATGGACGAGCCGCCGGGAGTTCGCCTGCGCGTCGCGCTGTCGGCACTCACGATGGCGGAGTACTTCCGTGACGTCCAGAACCAGGACGTGCTGTTGTTCATCGACAACATCTTCCGCTTCGTGCAGGCGGGCTCGGAAGTGTCGACCCTGCTCGGTCGCATGCCGTCAGCGGTGGGTTACCAGCCGACGCTTGCCGATGAGATGGGTCAGTTGCAGGAGCGCATCACGTCGACCCGCGGTCGTTCGATCACGTCGCTGCAGGCCGTGTACGTGCCCGCCGACGACTACACCGACCCCGCACCGTTCACGACCTTCACCTTCCTCGATGCAACGACCGAGTTGTCGCGTCAGATCGCCTCGCTGGGCATCTACCCGGCGGTCGACCCGCTGGCGTCGACGTCGACGATTCTTTCGCCGGAAGTAGTCGGTGACCGCCACTACGGCGTGGCACGTCGTGTGCAGGAAATCCTGCAGCGCTACAAGGAACTGCAGGACATCATTGCCATCCTCGGTCTCGACGAGTTGTCGGAAGAGGATCGTCTCACCGTCGCGCGTGCGCGCAAGGTGCAGCGATTCCTCTCGCAGCCGTTCTACGTGGCCGAAGTGTTCACCGGCGTGAAGGGCGAGTACGTCCCGATCGCCGAGACGGTGGAAAGCTTCGAGGCGATCGTCAAGGGCGACCTCGACGACGTTCCTGAGCAGGCGTTCCTCAACGTCGGTGGTGTCGAGCAGGTCCTGGCGAAGGCCAAGGCGCTGCGCGAGGCTGCGGCCTGATCCGGGACGACGAGTCGATCGGAAGGTGGTGAACCGTGGCGAGTGATGCAACGATGCGCGTTGAAGTGGTGTCGCCGGAGCGAGTGCTGTTCTCGGGTGATGCACGAGAGGTGATCACACGCACCGAGTCGGGCGGCGAGATTGCCTTCCTCCCCGGGCACACCTCGTTTCTCGGCACGCTGCTCGAGAACCACACGCGGATCTACCTCGCCGACGGTCGCATCCAGCACGTCGCGGTGCACGGCGGATTCGTCGAGGCGGCGACCGACCACGTGACGATTCTCAGCGACTCCGCCGAGTTGGCCGAGGACATCGACGTCGCGCGGGCGCGGACTGCAAAGGAGCGCGCCGAGACCGCGCTGCGTGGTGAGCATGACGCCACCGTCGAGGCGGATCTGCGTCGCGCCCACGCGCGGCTCTCCGCCACCGGCGGAATCGCCTGACCGCGGGGCGCGGCGTGCGCCAACCGTTCAATCACGCCGTCGTCACCGGGGCATCCAGCGGTATCGGTGAGGCACTCGCACGTCGTCTCGGGCGGGCGGGGATTGCGACGACGATCATCGCGCGCCGTCGCGACCGACTCGACCGGCTCGCCGCGGAGTTTCCGAGTCTCCGTCCGCTCGCCGTCGATCTTGCAACTGCCGACGGTGTGCATGCCGTCGAGCAGTTGCTGTCGGCGGGTACCGACGTCGATCTCGTCGTGAACAACGCCGGCTTCGGAACGTCGGGTCCGTTCGTGGATGCCGATCGAGATCGTCTCGAGCGCGAGATCCGGCTGAACGTCGCCGCGCTGACGCGGATCTCGCACGCTGCGGTCGGCGCGATGGCCGGGCGCGGTCACGGCCACCTGCTCAACGTCTCGAGCATTGCCTCGTTCCAGCCCGGGCCGCATCTCGCCGTCTATGCGGCGACGAAGGCGTACGTCACCAGCCTGTCGACCGCGCTACACGAGGAAATGCGCGGCACCGGCGTGCGGGTGTGCGTGTTGTGTCCCGGTCTCACGCGCACCGAGTTCCAGAGCGTGTCACGCGTGTCGGGCGAACCCACCGAGTATCCCGAGTTCATGTGGATGTCGTCGGATGCCGTGGCGCGCGCCGGGTTGCGCGCCGTGCGCAGCGGCCGGGCCGTGTGCACGCCGGGCGTCGTGAACAAGGTGCTGTCGGCCGTCACCGATGTCCTGCCGCGCGCCGTTGTGCGCCGGTTGTCGGGCGCGATGATGACGATGCGCTGACGGAAATCCGTCCACCGCGCAGGTTGGCGCGGGACGGTCAGCGGAATTCGTCTGACGAGTACTGGCCGATGCGGTCGGCGCGGTGTCGCGTCTCGATGAGCCGAATCGTGCCGCTGCGTGAACGCATGACGATGCTCTGCGAGCTCGCGCCGTACTCGTCGTAGCGAACGCCGCGCAGGAGATCTCCGTCGGTGACACCGGTGGCGGCAAAGAAGGTGTCGTCGCCACGAATGAGATCGTCGCTCGTGAGCACGCGGGACATGTCGATTCCCTCGGCCTTGGCGAGAGCAACCTCTTTGTCGTTGCGCGCCCACAGGCGACCCTGGATCTCGCCGCCGAGCGCCTTGATCGCCGCGGCCGCGGTGACACCCTCGGGAGTTCCGCCGATGCCGAGCAGCGCGTCGACTCCCGTGCCCGGCCAGGCGGCGGCGATGGCACCGTAGATGTCGCCGTCCGAGATGAGCTTGATGCGACAGCCGGCTTCGCGCACCTCGGCAATGAGCGCATCGTGACGCGGCCGCTCGAGAATGATCACCGTCACCTCGTGCAGCGCCTTGTGCTTCGCTTTGGCGATCGCCTCGAGGTTGTCGGTGATCGATCGACGAATGTCGATGACGTCACGCGCCGCAGGACCGACGGCAATTTTTTCCATGTACACGAACGGGCCGGGATTGAACATCGCGCCGCGTTCGGCAACGGCGATGACCGCCATCGCATTGCCCCGGCCGAGCGAGGTGAGGGTGGTGCCGTCGATCGGATCGACCGCGACGTCGGTGACGGGTGCGTTGCCGTTGCCGACGCGTTCGCCGTTGTACAGCATCGGCGCCTCGTCTTTTTCGCCCTCGCCGATGACGACGACACCGTCCATGTTCACCGTGTCGAGCAGGTTGCGCATTGCGTCGACCGCGGCACCGTCGGCGGCATTCTTGTCACCGCGTCCGACCCAGCGGGCGGCGGCGAGCGCGGCCGATTCGGTGACGCGCACCAGTTCCATTGCGAGATTGCGATCGGGCTTGTGCGACAACGGCATCCGTCTCCACAATAATCCACCGCCACCCGGGCGCCGAACGGGGTAGCGTGCGGCACATGAGCGGGGACCACGACGAATCATCCGACGATTCGGTCGGCGGTGATCGCTCCGCATTCGACGCCCGATTCGAGTTGGGCGAGTGGGGAACGGACGAACGCGTCGAACTCGTCGAGGAGCTCATGGCGGCGGGAATTCGTCACGATTGGGAGGGCGACGAACTCGTCGTCATGAGTGACGACATCGAACGGGTCGAGGAGATCCTCGACCGCTTCGAGGAGGATGACGTCGACGAAGAGGAGTTCGACGTCGACGATTGGAGCGACGACGAGCGCCGCGAGTTCGCCGCGATCCTCGTCGCCCGCGGCATCGTCCACCGCTTCGATGACGACGCACTCATCGTCGGCATCGACGATGCCGACACCGTCGAGGAACTTCTCGATCAGTTCGACTGACCCGCAGGGGCATCGATAGCGTCCCCCGAGTGAACGCTGCCGACGCACCGTTGGACGCTCCACTGGCCGAAGTCGAGGTGTACCACTCGCGCGTGAGCGCACCGACGCGACGCCTCGCCCTCGGTCACCTCCACCTGCCCGTCGAGCCGGCGCCCGGACTCGGGGGCATCCTGCTCGGGGGCATCGTTGCCACTCACCTCGGTGAGCTCGACGAAGACATCGTGCCGGACATCCATCGCCTTCTTACCCAGGTCGAACGCAACGAACGCGTCGTGCAGCCGCGCCTGCGCCACCGCTACCAGGTCGACCGGCACGGATTGTCGCGCAGCGTGCACCGGCTCGTCGCCGATTCCGGCTCGGTGCGCTACGACTTCGACGTGAAGGGTTCCGCACTGCAGCAGGTGCTCGGTGCTTTGTACTGCCTCGAGCGGCTCGACGTGCCCACTCGTCAGGCGCTCGCACCGGTGGTGCGCCGCGCGATGCGATGGCGGGGCCCGTTCGATGCGCAGTTCCTCGCGTACCTTGCGGGAAGTACGGCGACGACGCTGTCGGCGCTCGGCGATCCGCGCGCGTGGGCACTGGAGATTCTCGGTTTCCCTCCGGGGACCGTGAGTCCGTCGCGACGCGAAGTGCAGCGTCGGTACCGCGACGGACTGCGCAACGTGCATCCCGACCACGGCGGAAAGGCGAGCGAGGCGAGCGGGGCGATCGAACGCCTCGGCGAGGCCCGCCGCGTCCTGCTCGAGACGTAGCCCCGGCGCACGGTCGCGAGCACGATCTTCCGTGTCGGTGCGCGGCGTCGTTCTCTTTCCCGGATCGGGGAGCAGCGCGGATCATCCGTCGCTTCTCGCACTCGAGCGGGCATTCACCGGCGCAGCGGTGCGTCGTTGCGACTTTCCGTACCGCTTGGCGGGCAGGAAATTCCCCGACCGGGGCGACGTTCTCGTCGCCTGCGTCCGCGAGGAAGTTGCCGATCTCGCACGCAGTCTCGACTGCGACACGACGCAGATCGTCATCGGTGGTCGGTCGATGGGCGGTCGCATGTGCACACTGGCCGCGGCGGGATTCTCCGGTGCGCGAAACGAGAGCGCATCGGCGCAGCTGCCGTTGCGCGTGGCCGGTGTGATGGCGATCTCCTATCCGCTGCACCCGCCCGGAAAACCCGACGTTCTCCGGGTTGCCCACTTCTCGCGACTCGTCACGCCGACGTTGTTCGTGTCGGGAACCCGGGACGAATTCGCCACACCCGACGAGCTGACCTCGTGGACCGCGCGGATCCCCGGCCCCGTGGATCACCGCTGGATCGACGGGGCGCGCCACGACTTGCGCACGCGAGACGACGATGTGGCGCAGTTGTGCGCGCAGTGGGTCGCGGGGCTGCGTCACTAGCGTCGACGTGGTGCGAGGTGCGGGAACGCTCATCAACGTCGGGTTGATCATCGGCGGAAGTGTCATCGGACTGCTGGTCGGACACCGCGTGCCGGATCGCGCGCGTACGACGCTGCTGCAGGTGCTCTCCTTCGTCACCATCGTCATCGGCATCTCCGATGCGCTCGGTACGCACAACATCGTCTTTCCCCTCGTCGGCATGGCAGTGGGATCCCTCATCGGTGAGGCTCTCGGACTCGAGGAGAAGGTCGCGGCACTCGGCGCGTGGTTGGAGAGGAAGGTTCCCGCCCGGGATCCCGCGGGGCGCTCGGCGGACCACACCGCGCGGTTCATCACCGGCTTTGCGACCGCATCGGCATTGTTCTGCATCGGTCCGATGGTCATCCTCGGTGCGTTGCAGGA